>NZ_JBTLNE010000045.1:0-30209 GCF_054457435.1 Halovulum sp. GXIMD14793
TGCCCATTCCAAATCGCTCATGTCTGATCGCGCCATGTGACTACTCCCGCCGCTTGTTTGGCGCGAAAAAAATCACAAGTCATTGGGAGTATAAAGCCCTTTGTGGGTACGCTGCCTAGATGCCAGCATGGACTGCCTAAATCGGATTTCTAACGCAATGCGCAGGCGACCGCCTTACCACTAGGTCAAGGCACCAAGATGCGTCTCAATTGCTTCGCGCATGTCGTTGACGCTGAACGGTTTGGCGACGAAATGATCCACTGTTTCATCACTGGCCCGATCACGATAAGCGTCTGACGTCGCAAGGAAAACAGGCGTTGATTTTAGGACCGGGTGCCCCTTGATTTTTTGCGCCAGTTCGACACCGCTCAGGCCCGGCATGTTGAGGTCTGAGATAACGGCGTCAAATTTGTCTTGGTTCATAACCTCCAGCGCCTGATCGCCGGAAGCGGCCAATGCTACATTCATCACGCCCAGCTTTTTCAGGCACTGGCGGGCCAAGCCGCGCATGCTCTGCTGGTCGTCGACAACGAGGATTTTCAGTGTTTTTGCTGCGGGCATGCGTGCGTTCCTTCTCCTACGCTCTCTCTTTAACCGCTGAGGTATTAAGAAAGTCACAAAGGCGGCCGGAAATCCGGCGGATATGCAATTCTTCGATTACTGCGTTCATTGACATGGCGACGCGGGGCATGCCGTAGACAGTGCAGCTGGATTCCGCCTCGCCAAAGGTCATGGATCCGGCATTGCGCATCGCGCGCAATCCTGCTGCGCCGTCACGCCCCATTCCGGTCAGAATGATCCCGACGGTGGCGCCACCTACCGCAGTACAGACAGAGTTGAACAGGACATCCACCGATGGCACATGGCCAGAGATCGGACCTGTTGCACGATCAAGCCGGGCTTCCAGGCCATTGCCGTTGCGCGCAACGCAAAGATGCGCATCGCCGGGTGCGATGCGCACCGCGCCTGGCTTTAGGGCCTCGCCTTCAGTTGCCTCGGCGACATCAAAGCCGAGTTGGTTGTTCAGCCGGTCCGCAAAGCGGGTCGTGAACTGAGGCGGCATGTGTTGTGTAATCACAATCGGCGGCAGGTCGACAGGCAGGCCTGACAACACATCATGGATCGCGCTGACCCCGCCGGTCGATGCGCCGATTGCAATCAGTTTGCAGCCGCTGGGTGTTTTTCCCAGCCGTAGTGCAGCGCTATTTAGTGTAGCACTGGCGGACGTTGGCGGTACCCATTTTTGTACGCGCGCAGTGCTGGCGGCCCGTGCCTTTCGCCGTAGCTCTTCGCCAAATTCGGCCAATCCCTGTCGACCAACCGGCTTCGCCACGGCATCCACCGCGCCGATTTGCAGAGCCTGCAATGTCACATCGGCCCCAGCCTCGGTCAAAGTTGAGACCATGATGACCGGCATCGGCCGCAAGGTCATAATCTTTTCAAGGAATTCGATCCCGTTCATGCCTGGCATCTCGACATCCAGTGTGATCAGATCGGGGTCATGGGCCTTAATTAAACTACGCGCGTCGATCGGGTTTTGCGCAGTGGCGACTACGTCAATATCGCCGTCCTGCTCAAGACCGCTGGAGATCATTTTCAACATCAAGGGACTGTCATCGACAACGACGACACGGATCTTTGAATTGCCGGAGCGCGAGTGCTGCATCAAAACAACTCCACAGTTGGTGAGGTGGTCGCCTTCGACCGGATGGTTTTTTCCAGCGCAACTTCTTCGCGGGATTGCGCTGCGGTTTCGCTGGGTGACAGGTACTGCACCCGGACATTGCCGGTGGACGGCATGAAAAACACGCGCCGTGCCCGCATTCCACCTAAGTCAGAGGCTAGCAAACCTAGTCCTTCATCTTTCAGGTAGCCGAGTACGAAGTCCGCATTTTGTTGGCCGACTGATGGCAGATCTTTACCCGCCAGTATCTGCGAGCCGCCGAACACCTTAACTTCAAGGTCGGATTTACGCGCGCCCCGGCGAAGGATGTCGTTGATTAGTATCTCCATCGCGTTGACACCATAACGAGCCGAGAAGTTGGCCGTCTGACCTGCATCACGCTGCGCTGGCAAAAGAAAATGGTTCAGCCCACCGGTGCCGGATTTTCGGTCGCGAATACAGGCCGCGACGCAAGAGCCGAGCAGCGTTGTCAGCATCAGCTTGGGATTCTGGATAACCTTGTGAAAACCTGGCAGCACCGGGTAAACGTCATTGCCGATCTTGGCCTCAAAATAGATGCGGCTTTCGGTGGTCTGGATATTCATTCCACCCGCCTTTGATACATCGTCTGCCCCTTGGAAATCAGATGGGGATGCTCCTGAAGGATCGGTTCGGAATGGCCCAGATAGAGGAAGCCGCCAGGCACCAGTTTCTGCACAAAACGGTCCAGAAGACTGGCTTTGGTCTCGCGCGAGAAATAGATCAGAACATTCCGGCAAAAAATGACGTCGAACGGCCCTGACATAGGCCAGTTTTGCATCAGGTTCAGCTGTTTGAAACTGACGCAGCGGCGAACCTCTGGCGACAGGGAGAACTGCTCGGCGGCCTTGTCGATGCTAAGGAAGTTGCGAAACCGTTGGGTAATTTCCTGATTTCGCCCCGCGTCATAGGTTGCAGCGCGGCAGTGTTCCAGCACCTTGGTGTCTATATCGGTGGCAAGGATTTTGAAGTCATCCGGGATAGGTCTGACCGCTTCGGCCAGACACAGAGCTGTGGAATAGGGCTCCTCCCCCGTCGAACAGCCCGCCGACCATATACGCAGCCGGGTTCGGCCAGCAGCGAGGGTGGGCGCGATAACCTCCTTGCGTAGGTGATCGTAGTGGTGACCTTCGCGAAAGAACGAGGTCAGGTTTGTTGTCAGGGCATTGACGAAATCCTGCTGCTCTGACGCACCATCGGCGCTATCGAGAAAGTCGATATAGGCATCAAAGCCGGACAGGTCCAACGCGCGAACACGGCGGTTGAGCCGCGAGAAAATCATCTGCTTCTTGCGCGGTTCCAGGACAATTCCTGCCATCTCGCTGATCCGTGCAGCGATACGTTCAAAGGAGCTGTCAGACAGCGACTGCATGTCTGGCTGGTCTGAAAGAGACATCAGGTGGCCTTCGGTCTGGTGCTAAAATCAGGCGACGTCTGCCGCTTCTTCTCCGGCAGGGAACAGCGTGTTCAGATCGAGAAGAGCAACCATTCCGCCCTCGGTATGGACAAGGCCGCCCAGCATTGACATATCGCCCACCGACTGGCTCGAAGGTACACC
Source organism: Halovulum sp. GXIMD14793 (assembly GCF_054457435.1). Taxonomy (NCBI): domain Bacteria; kingdom Pseudomonadati; phylum Pseudomonadota; class Alphaproteobacteria; order Rhodobacterales; family Paracoccaceae; genus Halovulum; species Halovulum sp. GXIMD14793. The sequence goes on from NZ_JBTLNE010000045.1 coordinate 3,261, forward strand.
CCTGATCTCTTCGGCGGGGACCGAGATGATGTCCGACACCGCATCGACCAAAATGCCGACAGTCTTGGAGCCGATCCAGACAATCACCACGACATGAGTCTCCGAGGCATCGGTCAAGGCGCCGCCGAACCGAACCCGAAGATCATGTACCGGGACGATGGTGCCACGCAGATTGAGGACACCGCGCGTATGTGTCGGCTGGTTTGGAAGCGAGGTCGTCGGTGACCACTGCTTGATTTCGCGCACCAGCTTGATGTCCACCCCATAGGCGCGATCATCGACAAGGAAAGTGACGAATTGCAGCAGCGTCTCGGATTGCCGAGGGCTTTCCAGTGCGGCTTCTTCTTTGTTTGGTTTTGCGTCGGTCAATGGATCATCTCCTGCACGGGCGAGAGGTTAGGGGTCATGTGAAGCAGTTCCGGCACGTCGAGGATCAGTGCAACCTGGCCATCCCCAAGGATGGTTGCGCCAGAGATACCCTCCACCCGCCGGAAGTTTGCCTCCAGGCTTTTGAGAACGATCTGCCGCTGGCCAATTAGTTCGTCGACGACCAGGGCGACGTGGCCGTTCACCTCTGTGTCAACGACGATCGCCATTTCGGTGCCGGTATCTTCCCGTGGAAGGCTGAGCAGATTGCGCAGGTCGATCAGGCGCAGGTATTCGCCGCGCCGCTCCAGAAGGGCGGAGCCGTTCGGTAGCTTTTTCTGTTCAACCTCGCTGACATTCAACGCCTCAACGACCGAGGAGAGCGGCAGAATAAATTTCTGGCCGCCGACGACGATCGTCATACCGTCCATTACAGCCAGGGTCAGCGGAAGGGTGATCTCAAAGCGGGTGCCCTTGCCGGGATTGCTTTCCAGCATGCAGCGTCCGCCCAGCGAGACAATTTTCTTTTTGACCACATCCATGCCGACGCCGCGGCCAGAGACAGACGAAACCTCCTCTGCGGTGGAGAATCCCGGGTGGAAAATCAGTTGATCAATTTCTTCCGGGGACAGGTTATCGTCTGGACTGATAAGATCATTCTCCAGCGCTTTTTTGAGAACTCTTTCCCGGTTCACGCCCCGCCCGTCATCTTCGACAATGATGATAACACGCTCGCCGCGGTGTTCTGCGGATAGCTTGATCTGGCCGACCCGGGGTTTGCCGACTTGTTCGCGTTCTTCGTTGCCTTCCAAGCCGTGATCCATGGAATTGCGGAGCATATGTGTCAGGGGTTCGGCCAACTCCTCAATGACCGTTGCGTCGACTTCGGTGTGCTGGCCGAACAGGTCCAGGCGCGCCTCTTTGCCGAGGCTTTCGGACAGGTCGCGCACAACGCGCGGCATTCGGCTGAACACGGATTTGACGGGTTGTGCGCGGATCGCCATCACGCTTTCCTGCAACTCGCGTAACTGGCGTGACATGGCGTCGATAGAGTGGCCCATCTCTACCTGGCCTTCACTGGCGTCATGCTCCTCCGTTTCGGTCAGACGCTGCGCCAAACCGGCCTGAGTGATCAGCATCTCACCGACGAGATTAACCAGCCGGTCAATTCTGGAGAGCTCCACACGCAGGGACTTTGAGCTTCCTGCACTGCGCGGTGTGCTGGCATCCGATTTTTGCGTCTTCGCAGTCTTGGGCGGCTGCTTTTCGGCAGGTTCCGGGTTGGCCTGGCTATCTTTTTCAGGACTTGTGGCCCCTTCGGCCTCGTCCGTTTCGTCATCCTGCTCAGACAGAAATTCGATCTCGGCAGTATGCGCGTAGATCTCGAAGAAATCCTCAATCTCCTGCTGGGGCTGGTTAGTTTCGAAGGTCAATTCCCAACCCAGGGGGCAGACCGAGGCGTCGAAGCTGTCCAATTGCGGAACACTGCCGTCGACAGCAACCTTGGTAAGCCCAAGATTGCGGGCTTTGCGGATCAGCCGCAGCGGGTCATGGCCGGAGGTCAGGAAATCCTGATCCGGGGTAAACCTGACCACAAGAGTATGCATTTCGGTGTCGGATGCGGCGTCATCCTTGGCCGCCGTTGTATCGGCATCAGCATCCGGACTCGCCGTTTCGGTTCCGGATGCTTTCTCAAAAAGCTCTGCAGCGGGGGCGTCGTTCTTGGCCGCGGGGGCACCGGCCAGATCTTCCAACTCGCCCCGCAGCGCGGCGATGCGATCTTCATCGACATCGACGCCGTTCTCCGCGCTTTCAACCAACACTTCCATCATGTCGCCGGAGCGCAGAAGTACCTGGCAAATATCGTCAGTGATCGCCAGCTTATCAGAGCGGACAAGATCCATGACCGTCTCGAAGATATGGGCAAAGCCGATCAACTGATCGAACCCAAACGCCGAAGCGCCACCCTTGACGGAGTGCACGGCGCGAAAAGCCGCGTGCACGGTATCGTCATCTGCCTCGCCATCGGCCAGCAGGTTTAGGTGTTCCTGAAGTGTCTCAAGCAATTCATGACACTCTTCAAAGAACAGCTTTTCAAAATCCTCGTCGTCGTCCATCGGGGACCTCCGCTATGTCAGGCGAGCTGGTCGACCAGCGCAAGAATTTGCTGCGGGTCGAAAGGTTTGGTGAGCCATCCGGTGGCCTTGACGGCCTTGGCACGTTCTTTCAGCGCCTGGGCTGTTTCAGTGGTCAAGAGCAGCATCGGCAGGGTGACGCCATCGGGTTCGCGGCGGGCCGCTTCGATAAAGTCGAGGCCGTTCATCCGCGGCATGTTCAAATCAGTGATCACGATATCGGGCTTATGCTTGCGCAATTGCTCAAGCGCCTCGATGCCATCGGCGGCAACCACGACCTCATGCCCACCCTTTTTCAGGCAATCGGCCAGCATCACGCGCAAGGCGCGGGTATCGTCTACGGCCAGAACGCGGCTCATGTCGCAAACTCCATCTTCATCATTTCCTGAAACAGGCCAAGGTCGGTGAATGCGGCGACAAATTCGTCGGTCGCGCCCGATACAATGGCCGGCGGTGTCAAGGATGTGCGGCTTTCCATGGCCGACAGAACGGCCAGAGCGAAAGGCGTGGTCATCACCTCAAGCGCGCTGGCATCAAGGTGCACCGGCTGATCAGCCGGCCCATCCTTTAACGTCGCGGCAAAGGCCTGCGCATCCTCAAGCGATGGCGTGGGAGGGATTTTATAGGCAGTGCTGTCAGCCATCTGAGCAACACCCCGTCACGGAAGTGGGCCGCAAAAAGCTGTGCGTAACGGTGTGAAGCATCTCTGATCGTTCCCAAGTTTCGGCGCCGGTCTGACCGGCCGCAGGCAGTTGAAACTTGGGCAGGTATGACGCTGGAACGTTTCAGAGAGTTTAATTCCCCCCGCCTGTCGCGGGAGGAATTCATAAAATTGTAGATACCGGTCGTCTTGGCTTTACAGGAAAGCCGCCACCGCCCGGGCTGTATCAATCATACGATTCGAGAAGCCCCATTCGTTGTCATACCAGCTGAGCACGCGTATCAGACCTTCGTTCAGCACTTTGGTCTGGTCCGGCGCAAAGCTGGAGGAATGCGGATCATGGTTGAAGTCGATCGAGACCAGCGGTCCATCTGCATATTGCAGGATACCTTTCATAGGACCTTCTGCAGCAGCCTTGAGCGCGGCGTTGATATCCTCGGCGCTGGCCGGTTTTTCCGCGATGAATTTCAGGTCAATGCAGGACACGTTTGGTGTCGGAACGCGGACAGACGATCCGTCCAACACGCCCTTGAGCTCGGGGATCACCAACCCCAGCGCCTTTGCAGCACCGGTCGAGGTCGGGATCATCGACATGGCTGCAGCCCGGGCACGATAGAGGTCCTTGTGCATGGTATCAAGGGTCGGCTGATCACCGGTATAGGCATGCACCGTTGTCATGTAACCGGACTTGATGCCAAACTCGTCATGTAGAACCTTGGCCACAGGGGCCAGACAGTTGGTGGTGCAAGAGCCGTTCGAAACCACACGGTCGTCGGCGTTGAGAATGTCGTGATTGACACCGTATACGATGGTCTTGTCAGCCTCAGCACCCGGGGCTGAGATCAGGACGCGCTTGGATCCGTTTTCCAGATGCATCGAGGCTTTCTCGCGTGCGGTGAAGATGCCGGTACACTCCAACGCGATATCGACATCGCCCCATGGCAACGCTTTCGGATCACGCTCTGCCGTGACGCGAATCGGGCCGCGGCCGACATCGATGGTGTCGCCATCCACTGTGACGTTGCCGGGAAACTTGCCATGGACGCTGTCATAGCGCACCAGATGTGCGTTGGTTTCTACCGGGCCAAGATCATTGATCGCGATCACCTCGATATCGTCATGGCCGTTCTCGACCACAGCCCGAAGAATGTTTCGTCCGATGCGGCCGAATCCGTTTATGGCAACCTTGATACCCATATTTCTCCCTTTCGCAGCGATGACTGTTCCCTGCTGCTTTCACACAGCGGGGCAGGGGTTCGCAAGGGCTAGTTGACCTTGGGGCGGGCTGATAGCCTTTGTTTCGGCATAGATTGTCCAAGGGATGTGTTGCAGCCATGGTCTAGCGGCGTGCATAAGACCCTTCGCACCCTGTAACAAAGCAGAGATGAACGATGTGGCACATTCCGCCGACCAACCGGCTTTTTGACGCGACCGAGGCAACCTGGCCCGCTGCGGAGCGGCGCGAGGTGGGCGGATGGACCCTGTGTATCACGCAAGGTGCGGGCAAACGGGTGTCCTCGGCAACGCAGTGCGGTGGAGGCGATCCGGCAGAGGCGGAGCGGCTGATGGTTGAGGCCGGGCTACCCCCGCTTTTTATGCTGCGGGGCGGAGAGGATGATCTGGACCGCGATCTTGCTGCGCGCGGCTATCAGGTGATTGATCCGGTCACGATCTATGCTGGCGAGGTGGCGCATTTGGCGCGTGAGGCATCCGAGACCCTCCATATCATCGAGGGGAACCTGATTTTGCAGGCAATGCGTGAGGTTTGGGCCGCAGGCAACATCACTGCGCCGCGCCTGGCTGTGATGGAGCGCGCGGCGGGCCCGAAATGCTATCTGATGGGGCGCGATGATGATCGTGCGACGGCGGCAGCATTCGTGGCCTGCGACGGCAAGATTGCCATGCTGCATGCGCTAGAGGTAGCACCGGGGGCAAGGCGCGCCGGAATGGGCGCGGCCATGACCCGGGCGGCGGCACGCTGGGCGCGGCGGCTGGGCGCTGAAACGCTTGCGTTGATGACGACGGATGCCAACACTGCCGCCAATGCACTTTACCGACGTCTTGGAATGCAGGTTGCGGGTCACTACCATTACCGGATCCTGGCCACAAAGGAGCCACAGACATGAAGCTGCCAATCGCGCTGGGCCTGAAACAGGCCGACCCGCTGCCCGAGGCAACCCGGAAGTATTTCGATATCTGCCAGGACAAGCTTGGCATGATCCCGAATGTCTTGACCGCCTATAGCCACAGCATCGAAAAGCTGAACGCCTTTACCGCGATGTATAATGAGCTGATGCTGGCCGATAGTGGCCTGTCCAAGCTGGAGCGGGAGATGATCGCCGTTGCCGTCTCCGCGGCAAACCGCTGCTACTACTGTCAGGTGGCCCATGGGGCGGCAGTACGGGAGTTATCCGGCGACCCGAGGCTGGGTGAGGCGCTGGTCATGAACTACCGCGTTGCAGATATCACAGCGCGCCAACGCGCCATGCTGGATTTCGCGGTGAAGATGAACGAAGCCTCAGCGACGATCACTGAGGCGGATCGGCAGGTGCTGCGTGAACACGATTTCAGCGATGCCGATATCTGGGATATTGCGGCGGTTGCGTCTTTCTTTGCGATGTCGAACCGCATGGCCTCGGCCATCGATATGCGGCCCAATGACGACTATCACGGTCAGGCGCGCTGATGCGGCTGGCGCTGGTGGTATGGCTGTGTCTGGCTGGCCCGGGGCTGGCCGAGCTGGCGCTGCCATTGCCACCAGGCGCGGTGGAAACGGGCCGCACGACCGAGATCGGGCGTTATGATCTGCCGATTGCCACCTACAGCGTCGATACCCACCCGGCTAAGGCCCTGCAGGGGGAGGTGCTGACCCGTGCCTGGCGGTTCCCGGCAGAGCGTGGGCAGACCGCGCCGGTGATGGCCTCCTTGAAAAACGCTTTGGAAAAGCTGGGGTTCGAACCGGTCTTTGAATGCCACAGCGACAAATGCGGCGGGTTTGACTTTCGCTTTGCTCTGCCGGTGATGTTGTCGCCGCAGATGGAGGTTGATCTGAACGATTTTCGGTACCTCTCGGCGGTTTCAGCCGAGAACCCGGACCATTACCTTAGCCTGCTGGTAAGTCGCTCGGAACGCGGGGGACATGTCCAGTTGGCCGAAGTGATGCCACCGGATGTCGACTCAGTTCCGCTCGAAGTGCCAACCGGCCCAAGATTTGTTAACGGTGCCAATATTGAACAGTTTCACCAGACCGGCCGGGCCGTTCTCGACGGTGTCGCCTTCGCCTCTGGCAGTACAGATCTGGCAGAGGGCAGTGTGCAAAGCCTCGCCCCATTGGTTGCTCTGCTGGAGGAAGACCCAAATCTGGTCCTGCTGATCGTGGGGCACTCAGACAATGAGGGCGGTCTGGACGCGAATATCCGCCTGTCCCGTAGTCGCGCGGGGGCGGTTCGGGATGCGTTGGTTGCTGAATTCGGGATTTCCCCGGATCGGCTTGAGGTTGCCGGGGCGGGGTTCATGTCACCGCGTGCCCTGAACGACACCGAGGAAGGCCAGGCGTTGAACCGCCGGGTGGAGATCGTGAAGCGCTGACTCATAGCGTCATGCAAAAAAAAGGGCCGCGCAATGCGCGGCCCAAGTCTAGGGAGGAAACGCCCGGTAAAGGGCGATAACCTTTCAAGAAAGGTCGGGATTAAGCTAACGGGTTTTTGTGCGGTGCGCCATAGCTGAATCGGGTAAAAATCACTTTCTGCGGAAAAAGGCCGGTCAGGAATGCAATCGAACAGGAAAAACTCAAACCCGTAACAGGTCGCTTGTGATTTTGAGTTTATTTCTATTCTAACTTAATGAGTTATGGTGTTGCCCATAAACTGATCGATTGCTGAAGTTTTGATAAAATTCCATCTCAGGGCTGCAGACGTGTTGATTTTGCCTCTGGAATCCGACGAAGTAATTGCAGAAACAACGAAATCCAAGGGGAGAATGATGCGGTGCAATATATGGATTCGCGTCAGCTTGGATCAATAAGTTGCCCTTGCCTGAAGGCTGCGACTAGATGGTCGATAAAGGCCCGCAGCTTTGGTTGCACGAAACGCCCTGGCGGATAGACAGCATAGATCCCAAGCCTGTCCACCGCCAGTTCCGGCAAAACCTCCACCAGCCGCCCTGTTGAGATTGCGTCGCCAAGAATGAAACCGGGCAGTTGTGCAATGCCCAGGCCGTCCTCTGCCGCTTGCATCAGTGCCTCGGCATTATTGGCTGTTAGGCGCCCGCCAACGCGAATATGCTGCTCTTCTCCCGACAGGGTGCGGAGGCGCCAGAAATTGCCAGTCGACAGGTTGGAATAGTGTAAAAGCTGATGGTTGGTCAGATCATTCAGCCGGGCAGGTGTGCCCTGGCGCGCCAGATACGCAGGCGAGGCGACCAGGACCGTGCGCGTTTCTGCAAGTTTGCGAGCTTTCAGGCTGCTGTCCTGCAAATGCCCGATACGAATGGCCAGATCAAACCCTTCGGCGACCAGTTCAACAAAGCGATCATCCAGCACCAGATTTATATCCACTTCCGGATTTGCCTCCAGAAAGCCGTTGATCAGGCCAGAGAGTTGCGAAATGCCAAAACTGACCGGTACAGACACCCGCAAGGACCCTTTGGGATTGTCCTGCATCGTGCCGACCATATCATCCGCCTCGGTTGCGGCCTGCAGCACGGAATTGACTCGGTCGTAATAGGCCAGACCAATCTCTGTCGGGCTGACACGGCGTGTGGTGCGGTTCAAAAGCCGTGCGCCAAGACGCTCTTCAAGCGAAGCGACATGTTTGGAGACGGCAGATTTGGAGATGCCCATCTTGCGCGCCGCTTCGGTAAAACCACCCTGATCAACGACGCTGACAAAGGCTTGCATTTCGCTTAACCGGTCCATCACCCCTCCCAATTTGAGCAGTATCGGCGGGGGCGCTACCGGGAGCAAGCCGGACTTAAGGCGCGATCAAGCCCAGAGGAATTGCGCCGAAGCAATCGCCATCGGTCATGTTGGACTACCGGGACATCGCAACCCGGTGCAACAGCTCAGGGATCACTTTATCCCAAGCATACCATGCCTCAGGGGCAGAACAGGAGTTGCAACTCATAATCCTGCGCGCGTTGGTCAACCTTTCGCGCAGTGCGTGTCAGCCAGCTTTTGGCGTTATAGGACCCGCGCGCATAGCCCGTGTGCCCTTCGTGATAGGCCAGATACTGGTTATAGGCGTCATGCAATTCGATGCCGTTGCGGTCCTTGGTCTGGTTCATGTACCAGCCCATAAAATCCGTGGCATCCGGGAACCGGTCTCGCCGGGCGCTGCGGCGGCCCGTGTCACGCTTGTACCAGTCCCAAGTGCCGTCAATCGCTTGCGCGTAACCAAAGGCGCTGGACACCCGGCCATTGGGGATGAAACCCATGAAGTACTTACGCGGGGTACGCGCATCAGGCCGGAAGCTGCTTTCCTGATAAAGCGTCGCCAGCTGCACATGCACTGGCACACCCCAGCGCCGCTGGGAGGCATACATAGCCTTGAACCAACTCGGGCGCTGCTGCTTGATGGCGCAGGCATTCGTGATATCTGAAGGCGGGCCTTCAGACCCACCGGCACAGGCGGTCAGACAAAGGAAAAACAAAATGGCATAGCGTCGCATTCGGACGTCATCCTGTATCAGAACTGCTCATGGCGTCTTTGACGCTCTTTCTGCGTCAGATCATGCCTCAAGCGGCGACTTTTGTGAAGCGTTTTACAGAAACACCGCCAGCGTCAGCGGGATTGAGACCACCGACAACAGGGTGGAGACGACAACGAGGCCCGCGACCTCCTCGGCATAGGGGCTGTATTTCTGGGCCAGCATATAGTTTGTGACCGCAACCGGTGTGGAAAGCTGCATCACCAGCACCCCCATAGCAACGGGCGGCAGGCTCAGCGCCCATCCGGCCCAGAACCCGGCCGCCAGACAGATGGCCAGCTTGGCCAGACTGATCAGAACCCCGCGTCCAATCGCCGCCGGTTGCAGGCGCGAGATGGCCACCCCAAGCGTAATCAGCATCAGCGGGATCGCCATCTGCCCTGTCAGTTCCAGCGTGTTCATTGCCCAGACCGGCAGCGGCCAGTTCATCACCATAAAAACCCCGCCCAGAAGTGTGGCTCCAACCAGCGGTTCCTTGACGGCCTTAAGAGCCGACCCCCCGCCCGAAACCACCCAAAGTCCGATGGTAAAGGACAGGATTGCCAGAATCGCAAAGATCACCACGGCATAGCCCAGGCCCTCTGACCCGAAGGCAAACAGCGCCACGGGCAGGCCCAGATTGCCGGTATTGCCGAACACCATCGGCGGCCAGTAGGTGCGCGGATCAAGCTTGGTCAGCCGGACAAAGCCAAGAGCGGCGGCAGAGATCACACCATAGGCCCCCAATGTGGCCACGGCTGTGTCGCGCAGAAGCGCCGGATCAACCTCGGTCTTCACAAGAGCGGTGAAGATCAGGCAGGGGATTGAAAGGGTCATAGCCAGACGGGTGACGAACTGCACCCGATACTCAAACCCAAGCCGCACCCAGGTGAAGCCAACCAGCGCCAGGATAAAAACCGGCGCAACACTTTGCAGAACTTGTAGAAACAGAGCCAAGCCCGCCCCCTTCACGCATTGCAGACGTCCCTGCTTCAACGCGATATGGACTCATTGTCAATGTGGGGATATCTGTGTGTCGGATGCAATTGAGGATAAAATGCAGCGTAATTCGGCAAAATTTTCTTTGGGCCAGGTGGTTAAGCACCGGTATCACCCGTTTCGCGGGGTGATCTTTGATGTCGACCCGACCTTTAACAACACCGAAGAATGGTACAACGCCATTCCCGCTGAAAACCGCCCCTCAAAAGAGCAGCCCTTTTACCATCTGCTGGCCGAGAATGAGACGTCTTACTACGTCGCCTATGTTTCCGAGCAGAATCTGGTTCAGGACGACAGCGGTGACCCCGTTGAGCATCCCGAGGTCGAGTCGTTTTTCGGCAAATTGCATGAAGGGCGCTATAGCCCAGGCGGGCAGTTTCACTGATTGATGCGCCTGCGCAGCTGTTGCGCGTCACAAAAATTATTTCGCTGACCTGTGACCGAACCATAGGCGCAGGAACAGCGTTGCGATAATTACCTCGATCACGATGGCAATCATGATCCCAGCCCCCGCATTCCCATTGATGAACTCGTAAAGCCCAAGCCCTGCTATGGCGCTCATGGCGGTGCCGATGGACAGCGTGACGATGCCGATGACTTCCGGCGACTCTGTCTTTCGGGAGGCGAGGCAAAAGACGCTAAAGCCGATAAAAAGAACACCCGCGCGCTTGGCCAGAAAATCGCCCAACCCATTCCCCTCTTGCCCGAGGAGCCAATAGATGACCTCCGGGAACAGTATCAGGACGGCGCTTAGAACAAGGTAAAGAAAGCCTGCAACCGATGCGATCAGACGGAAGCTCATTTTTGATCCCCTACCCATCGGCAAGACCTTTAGACTGAGCGGGATGTGACGCAACGCGCCCAAAAGCCGCATGATCTAAGCGTCGTTTATCCGTTCTCGCGCAGAACTTGCCCGGCAAGATACAGCGATCCACAGATAAGAATACGGCAGCCCGGTGTCGCTTCGGCCATTTCTTTGACGGCCTGCATCGTATCGGCTGCGGATGCCGCTTTCATACCGACGGAGCGGGCCGCATCGGCGGTTTCCTCGGCTGTCAGGGTGGCTTGTTCGCCGGGGATCGAGACGGTGCGCATTTGCGTAGCGATACCTGCAAGATGGCGCATATAGCCGCGCGCATCCTTGGTTTTCAGCATGCCGCAGACCAGATTTATCGGCCGATCATTCAGCGTGGTCAGCGTTTTGGCCAGCGCAGCCCCTGCGGCTTTGTTATGACCGCCATCCAGCCATAGATCTGATTGCCCGGCCGCTTCAACCAGGGGGCCATGGCGCAGGCGTTGCAGGCGAGCCGGCCATTCAGCGTTGGTCACGGCGGCCTCGGGATCTCCCTTGTTCAGGGCGCGCAGGGCCGCGATGGCCGTACCGGCATTATCGATCTGGTGGGCACCGATCAGCACCGGAAGAGGCAGATCCAGCAGGCCGTCGTTATCCTGAAAGACCAAACGACCATGTTCGGCCCAGACCTGCCAGTCGCGGTTGGCGATATGCAGGGGGGTGCCAATCGCCTCGGCGCGGGCTTCGATCACCTCCAGCGCCTCATCTTGTTGTGGCCCAACGATACAAGGCACACCGGGTTTCAGGATACCCGCCTTTTCACCAGCGATTTCAGCCAGCGTATCGCCAAGATACTGCTGATGATCGATGGAAACCGGCGTGATCACACTGAGCGCTGGTGTGATCACATTGGTTGCATCCAGCCGCCCGCCCAGCCCTACCTCCAGTAAGGTCCAGTCAGCAGGCACCCAGGAAAACGCCAGCAGGCCAGCGGCGGTGGTGATCTCGAAATAGGTGATCTGATCAGGACCGTTGGCGGCCTCACATTCCGCCAGCACATCGGATAGCGCTTCTTCAGAGATCAGGTCGCCCGCCAGACGAATCCGCTCATGAAACCGGGCCAGATGCGGCGAGGTATAGACGTGAACCCGGTCACCCGCGCCTTCCAGCCCTGCGCGGATCATCGCAATGGTCGAGCCCTTTCCGTTGGTCCCGGCAACATGGATCACTGGTGGCAGTTTCTGCTCGGGATGATCCAATGCGGCAAGGATGCGCCACATTCGGTCCAGGGTCAGATCCATGAACTTGGGATGCAGGGACATCATCCGATCAAGGATGACATCGGAATGCTCAGCGGTCACTCTGCGGCCTTGGGCGCGTCTTTGTCGGTGGGTTTGTCCGCCGCAGGCGCAGGATCGGCAGTGTCAGGTTTGTCTGCCTTCGCCTCTGCTTCGGCCTCAGGTGGTGCGTCTTCCGCCGCCTCTGGCTTTGGCAGATCACCATGGACCCTTGGGGGTTGGTTGGTCATCAGCCGCAGCAGGGTCGCGATTTCCTCGCGCATATCCTTGCGCGCCACCACACGGTCCAACATGCCGTGATCAAGCAGATACTCAGCGCGCTGGAACCCTTCGGGCAGGGTCTCGCGGATGGTTTGTTCAATCACACGCGGCCCGGCAAAGCAGATCAGCGCATTCGGCTCAGCAATATGGACATCGCCCAGCATCGCATAAGATGCGGTTACACCCCCGGTTGTTGGATGGGTCAGGACGACGACAAAAGGTATGTCTCCCTCTTTCAGCATCTGCACCGCGACGGTTGTGCGTGGCATCTGCATCAGGCTGAGAATACCCTCCTGCATGCGCGCACCGCCAGCGGCGGAAAACAGCACCAGCGGGGCGCGGCGGGCAATGGCGCGTTCAGCAGCTGCGATGATCGCATTGCCGACATACATGCCCATGGACCCGCCCATGAATTTGAAATTCTGCACGGCAACAATCGTGTTCAGCCGTCCGATTTCGCCTTCGGCGACCAGCATCGCCTCTTTCTCACCCAGATTGCGCCGCGTCTCTTTCAGCCGCTCAGTATAGCGTTTCTGGTCGCGGAAATGCAGCGGATCCTCAAGCGGTTCAGGCACCTCCACATCGACATAGATACCACCATCGAACAGCGCCTCGCATCGGGCACGGGGGGAGATATACATATGATGCCCGCAATTCGGGCAAACATTCAGGTTATCCGCCAGTTCGCGGTGGAACAGCATGGTGCTGCATTCATCGCATTTCATCCAAAGGTTCTCGGGCACCTCGCGGCGGGAGAACAGAGAATTAATTTTTGGGCGGACGTAGTTGCTGATCCAGTTCATCGGGCCTGGCCGTTGCTATGGGACACACGTCCTAGATAGAGGCGCGGGGCGGGTTTTGCAAACCTCTGTTGCGGCGCACGCGCCAGAAAACAAAGATTTGGTACAGGGCATATAGAATCAGGACCTGGATCAGCGACATCAGTATCGCAGCTTGCATTTCGGGGCCCGAGCTTGGGTCGATGTCATCCAGAAACAGGCTGAGACCTGAGAGCGGACCAGGCACCGCAATCCATAGGACAGAGACCACGTTGTTCCCCAGATGCACCCCCCAGGCGATGGCAATTGATCCGGTGCGCGCGGTTATATCGGCCAGCAAAAGCCCCATCACCAGCACCGCGATGACGGCCAGCCAGGCGGCTTCGCCATACATTTCCGGGCTGTAGTGCAGCATGGCGAAAAGGGTCGAGGGTAGTATCCACCAGATCAGGGGCGATGCGAATCGTGCCGCAAGATAGCCCTGCAGGTAGCCGCGAAAGATAAATTCTTCGCACAAGGTTTGCAGCAGCAAGAGGCCCAGGGCTGGTGTCACTAGCCTTAGCCAGATGTTTAACGGCGTTTGTTGTGACAGTGGCGACCCATCACCGGGTAAAAGCCACAAAAACGCTATTGGAAGCAGAACAACCGCAACGCCAATCACAAGCGAGCGGACAAACCGCGTGGGTCGCAGCGCGGCCAGGCGACGAAATCCCACATGGTGAAGCGGTCTTAGCTCAAGCGCGAAAAGCAATAGAACCAAGGGAAAGGGCAGCAGTAACATCAATGTGATCCGCGGCGTTGCCGGTGCGCCAGTCTGAACGGCCGACATCTCTTGCGGTGTCAGCAACACCAGATAGGCCAGCGTGCTTGCCGCAAAGTAGCACACGGCGAAAAGCACCACTCCCGCACCGATTCGCCAGCTTTGCGTATTCGGCAGATGTGTCGCTGCAAGCGCTGCATATTGCCGGAATGTCAGCATGCCGATCCTGTCTCCTGCCATATACTATCCGAAAGATACTCGCATTTTCAGTTATTTGGACCTAACATGAAGACCTTCACACCTGTAGTCGCAAATCCGGGGGGATACTGTATGGCGACGCCGGCAATGACGCTGGAGGATTTTTTCCGTGCAGCAAACGCTGCTGCGTGGTCCGAAGATCTTTGGCGTGTTGTGGTCAGGTATTTCCAATCTCATGGCATAGATATGGTGATTTACCATCACCTCCCGCCGCTTGGCGCACCGGATGAGGGGCGGCCACGCATTGCTGCCGATGGCGTGCCGATTGACTGGTTACGGCCGTATATCAGGCAAAAGCTGTACCGCGTGGACCCTATCCCGCTGCACGCCCTTCGATCCGAGGAACCCTTCTTTTGGGACCAAATCAGGGATCTGACCCCGCTTGAGCCTCAGCACAAAGAGTTTCTGATACAGTTCGAGGCGGCTGGTCTGGGCGATGGCCTGGCCATTCAGGTTTTTGGTCCGGGGGGGCGCAACGGCTATTTTGGTCTGGGTATCAGCGGGCCGCGGCCGGATTCGGATGTGATATCAGTCTATCAATGTGTCTGTCAGACCGCGCACCAGAAATATTGCCTGAGCGTCCGCTCCCGTTTGCCTGCGCCGCCCCGGCTGTCGGAGCGGGAACTGGAAATTTTAGAATGGGTGGCCCGGGGAAAAAGCAACTCGGTGATTGCTGATATTGTTGGTATTTCTGCGCACACGGTCGACGCCTATATGCGACGGGTATTTCTGAAGCTGGGTACAACGGACCGGATCACGGCAGCCATACGCGGTCTTGGGACCGGACTGATCACAGGAAATGTCGCCTGATCCTGTCACGTGATCACGTGGTACGAACTTCGCGGATTTGTCGTGATGACTGTCCTATGTATACGTCTCATCAACCAGGCATTGAGTGATGCAAACCGCTTCAACTGTCTTTTAAAGCGTTTCGAGTTTACCTTGAGACATCACATAAAATCGAAACGCGTACACCATATAGGCTTATCACTGCGTTTCAGGATAATCTTTTGTCTCAGGTTTATCCCGAAACGCTTTAAAGCGGTTTGAAAGTGCTTGTGAGAGATTCGCCCCCGGTCCGGCTTTCCGGTGGCAAGCCTACCAAAATCAGTTACCCCGTTGAGCCTTGTGTGTTCTTTAAGAGGCTTTTCGGACCCGACGCGAGCGTACACCTCTTCCCCCCAGGATGGCCGCTCGCGTCCCTTATTTTGTTTCGAGCAGGCGTCGGCAAGCCCCCAATCGCCGATGCTTTCGACCCATACGCCAAGGCGGTTCGCCCTGCGTGTATGGGTTGGTGCGGGCCGCCACTATCCCCCCTCTGTGGCGGCTCGCACCAATTGAGATGGATGCCGCTTGCGCATTAGGACGGGCCGACCTATCGCAGTTACATGCAGCAATAAGCAGGACCGGCCGATGCGCGACAGACAACTTTTTGGAAATTTAGATAACTTTCAGACCGCCCTGTGCCGGTTTTCAATGGCAGGTGTGATGATGCTTTCGGCCTGTGTCCAGACCGCAGATACGGCTGCCACATTGCGGGTTGCGAACAAATCCATCACTGTTGCGGCTCCAGACGGGTACTGCCTGGACAGGCAGTCTGCGGATGTTTCTGCCGCTGGTGGGTTTGTGTTGTTCGGAGATTGTCGCCTGTTAGATGTTGATCTGGCCGGTGGTGATAGCCCAGGTACGGTAATCACCGCGTCTGTCACCACTGAGGGCCTGAACGGTACGCTGCAGGAGTTACGTCAGTTTCTGACAACAGAGCCGGGCAAGATCATGCTGGGTCGTTCCGGACAAATGCACGCAATCCACGTTCGCCGATCGATCATTCAGGATGACATCCTGCTGATCAAGGTCGAGGACAGCGGGCCGCAGCCTATCCTCGGTGTATCGCCGGTGATTTGGCGCGGGTTCTTTCTTGCCGGGGGGCGGGTTATAACCACGACGGTTAGCGGTTCAGCTGCTGCAGACGTCACCGATTTTCATGCTATTCGGCTGATCGGACAACTAGCCACAAGAACTCGCGCTATCAATGTTGACGGCGTGACGGGCTCTGGCTGACAGATGGATTGCAAATAAAAAGTCAAAGTATCTGGTTCGCCTGACTGAAGTCTCAATTGTAGCAAGCACTCACCTTATAGGACGCGCTTCCGATTTCCTTGAAGGAAATCGGGCCGGAAACTTTCAAAGTTTCCGGCATCTGAACCACTACAGCTTATCACTGCGTTTCGGGGTAATCCTGTGACTCAGGTTTATCCCGAAACGCTTTAACGCCGGGTTTGGGGTGACAGGCGGTTTCAACCGACGGTAAGCTTTAGCAATCGAAAAGGGGCTTCGCCATGTCACACCAGCTTTACCCGCATCTTTTCACACCACTTGATCTCGGCCACGTCACCCTGCCAAATCGGGTTCTCATGGGCTCCATGCATACGGGCCTTGAAGAGGTCGGCGACTGGCCGCGCATTGCAGAATATCTTGGCGAACGCGCGCGGGGCGGGGCAGCGTTGATCGTGACCGGGGGAATGGCTCCAAATGAAGAAGGCGGGGTAATGCCCGGGGCTGCAGGCTTGTTCAAGCCCGGTGATATCGCCAACCACCGGATTGTCACCGACCGGGTGCATAAGGAGGGCGGACGTATCGCGATGCAGATTCTGCATGCCGGACGCTACGCCTATTCGCCCAAATGTGTCGCGCCCTCGGCGATCAAGTCGCCGATCTCGCCTTTTAAGCCTGCTGAACTTGATGAGGCAGGGATAGAAAAGCAGATCAGCGATATTGCAACGGCCGCTGCACGAGCGCGCGAGGCAGGCTATGATGGTGTGGAGGTGATGGGCTCCGAAGGGTATCTTCTGAACCAGTTTCTTGTGACCCATACCAACAAGCGCACCGATGAGTGGGGCGGGCTCTATGAAAACCGTATGCGCCTGCCGGTGGAGGTGATGCGCCGGTGCCGTGCAGCGGTGGGTGACGATTTCATCATCATCTATCGTTTGTCGATGATCGATTTGATCCCCGAGGGCTCCACCTGGGATGAGGTGGTGACACTGGCCAAAGCGATTGAGGCAGCGGGCGCCAGCATCATCAATACCGGCATCGGCTGGCACGAGGCCCGGGTGCCGACCATCGCCACCTCTGTCCCGCGGCGGGCCTTTACAGATGTGACCAAGCAAATGATGGGTGAGGTTTCGATCCCGCTGATCACCTCCAACCGGATCAATACGCCCGAAGTGGCCGAGCAGGTGCTGGCCGATGGCTGTGCCGATATGGTGTCGATGGCGCGGCCTTTTCTCGCCGATCCGGATTTTGTGGCTAAGGCGCAGGCAGGGCGCGCGGCTGAAATCGCCCCTTGTATCGCCTGCAATCAGGCCTGCCTGGACCATACGTTTTCGATGAAGCTGACCACCTGTCTGGTCAATCCTCGCGCCTGTAACGAGACAGAGTTGCGGTATCTGCCGACGGGCGCCCCTAAACGCATCGCCGTGGTCGGGGCCGGGCCGGCAGGCCTGTCAGCGGGGCTTGTCGCAGCAGAGCGCGGACATCAGGTGACCTTGTTCGAGGCATCAGGCAAGATCGGCGGGCAACTTAATCTGGCGAAACAGGTTCCCGGCAAGGAAGAGTTCTTTGGCCTGGTCGACTGGTTCGAAACCATGGTCGCCAAGCGCGGCATCGACCTGCGGCTCGACACCCATGCCACGCCTGAGGCTCTGTCCGGGTTTGATGAGGTCATTATCGCCACCGGTGTCACCCCTCGCGATCCTGATATCCCCGGTCAGTCTGTCCCCAATGTGCTGAACTATATTGATGTGCTGAAAGGGGCCGAGGTCGGCAAACGGGTCGCGATCATTGGCGCAGGTGGCATAGGTTTCGATGTCGCCGAATATCTGGCCCATCGGGGCGAAAGCCCGGCCGAGGACCGCTCGCTCTGGCGGGCGGAATGGGGGGTGGCCGTCCCGTGGGATGCCCGCGCAGGTCTGGCCCCGGAAGGCCCGCAACCCATCCCGCCCGCCCGCGAAATCACGCTGTTGCAGCGCAAGGCGCAAAAACTGGGCAAGGGCCTGGGCAAAACCACCGGCTGGATTCATCGCGCCTCGTTGCAGATGAAAGGCGTCAAGATGGTCGGTGGCGTGAACTACGAAGAGATCGGTCCGAAGGGTCTGCGCGTTTCTTATGGCGAGGCGCGCGAGAACCCCGAATGGCTGGAGGTGGATACCGTCGTGCTGTGTGCCGGGCAGGTGCCACAGCGCAGTCTGGCCGATCAGCTTGATGGTAAGTGCCATATCATCGGCGGCGCGGATGTTGCGGCGGAACTGGATGCAAAGCGGGCGATTGATCAGGGCGCGCGGCTGGCGGCGGCGCTATAGATCAGCTTTGTGACTGTGCGTGCCTGCTGCCGCTTCAGGCAATCAGCCCGGGATTGTGGCTCATCTCCAACCCTGGAAACACCACACGCTCCAGATCGGCGATGCTCAGGCCGAACAGGGCCAGCAGGCCCGGGCCGGGGCGGCCCCGTTCAATTGGGCGCGACGGCAATGGAGCCTGAGTGAATGCCTCGCAGCAGGTGCAGGCCATGCGTGGGCGGATAATGCGGCGCACAACAAAGCGACCGGGGATGTACTCCAGCTCTTCTGTGACGTCCTCACCGATCTGGCGCAAAGAACCGCCGCATTCTCCGCATTCCTCTCCGGCAATCAGCACTTCGTCATGTCGATCCAAGTGATCAGGCAATGGTTTGCGGCTGTGCTGGCGTTTGGGCGATTTGCTGTCGGCCTCAGCTGGGTCGCTCTTCTGCGCGTCAGCCGCAACTGCAATCTCGGCATCTTCCGCTAGATCGAAGGCCAGTTGATCACGGCTCTCGGATTTGGAGCCAAACCGCGCCTTGCGATGCCCCGCCAGTTCCGCCTTCAGCTTCTCAATCTGATAGGCTTGGGATTGCACTTCAGCCATCAAACGCTCACTGACCGCCCGCAGTTCAGCGGGGTTTTCAGGCAAGGGTTTAAGGGCGTCCAACAGGAGGCCGGACATAACCCATTGCTGCAAAAAAGTGAATCGCCAAACGCCAGTTCGCGCCAGTAAATTGGCCTATCCGGTGCTCAAGGGCCGCCATGTCTTCTGCAGCAGCCGCCAGTCTATCCCTTCCAGCAGCATCGACAACTGCGCCGCCGTCACGTTGACTTTGCCATCCCTGGCGGCGGGCCAAACGAAGCGCCCGCGTTCCAGACGTTTGCTGAACAAGCACGCGCCCTGACTGTCCCACCAGATAATCTTGAGGAGATCACCCCGGTGCCCCCGGAACACAAACAAATGCCCGCAATAGGGATCAAGTTCCAGCACCTTCTCCGCCTGTGCGGCCAGCGTATTGAGGCCTCGCCGCATGTCCGTAACCCCGGCGGCCAGCCATACCCGCGTGTTCGATGGCACTGGGATCAAGACATCAGCCCTTCGACCAAGGCCAGACTGCCGAAAGGGCCGTCGTGCCCTCCACCAAAATGCGCCGTCCATCTGACAACGTGATGTCCACGCGTTGCGCCGAGGCTGGCTCGGTCAACGTTGGGGTGGAAACCTGCATATCGAAAGGTGACGCTACCGGCACGGCATCCGCAATCTCGAAAGGCAGCAACCCGCCTCAATGGTATCCAGCACCTCACCGGCCCCTTCTTCAGGCGCAAACCGAGGATCGCGCAACCATTTGTGGATCAGATTGGCGTTCATCGAATACCGCCGCGCCACCTGCGCAACCGATACGCCCGGCACCCATGTCTGCGCACAGATCGAGCGCTTCTCGTCATCAGACCAAAACCGCTTCTTCTGAACCTTCTTGCCCGCCATAGAGTGCCCCATGATGTCCACTATCGATGGTGGACACTATCAAGCCCTCCATCACACCGTCAGAGCGGGGAAACCGGACGGATACTTTCAGCCTTTCGGGCGGCAATGCGCATGATGCGCCCGAGGGCCGCGCCCTGCTGACCGATTGGGAGGCGCCGATCAAAGGTGTGCCCCTGCTCATGGACCGGGCCTATGAAGGTGATGAGACGCGCCAGTTAGTGCTCGATCTGGGTATGGTTCCGGTTGTCCCTCCGAAGGCAAACCGGCGGGTCAAATGGGGCTACGACCGCACCCTCTACAAGAGGCGCAACGAAGTCGAACGCCTGTTCCGAAGGCTGAAAGGCTTCCGACGTATCTTCTCAAGATTCGAAAAGCTGGACGTCATGTACCGCGCCTTTCTGAACTTCACCCTCATCGTGGAGATGATTAAGTGTTAACAGGCCCTAGATAAACCAGCATTGCCGGATGCATCACGACGGCGATAAGCATATCAGAAAATCGGCCGGTGATATGGGGCCGGATGGCCGTTTGGACAAGGTCCGGCTGATTCATCTTAAGACTGGCACTTTTCCCTTCGGCCGTGAAATGGTCCTCCCAGAACGCAACAAGTCGCTCGCGAAAGCTGTCTGCACTGATCAGCGGGCGTAAATAGTACCAGCGCCGATCATTCAGAACGATCTGGCTTGAGCGAGCATTTGCCGTCTTGGTCATTTCCACTGCGTTCGCCGCGCCATCTTTTGTCGCAACGCGCGCTTCGCGGTTCATCCGCACCCAATCGCGCCGCTCAGCCATCGTCGCAATGTGTGGATTGCCAATATAGGGATCGGGCCGTGACAGTTGCGCTATCAGTGCATCAGGCCCGCTTGGAGCGTGGCCGGCAGCCCTAAACCCGTAGCCAAAGCGCAGTGTTGCAAGTGTGGATCGTGAGAGTGACATACCGGGCCTTTGTATCACCTTGTCTTACTTATACGGCAGAGCAATGAGAATCCGTCACTGAAATTTCGCGCGCCGCGCCGTTTGGCGGTTTGCTTCCACGATTTGCCGCCATAGTCTCTGCTGCAAAAGGGGGACTCATGACACATTCTGCATATGATAAACTGAACGACTATAATGCCCGTACCATGGCCCTGGCTGAGGTTGCCGGTGTGATGGAGTGGGACCAGGAAACCATGATGCCGCCCAAAGGTGCGTCGCAACGGGCCGAGCAATCTGGCGCGCTGCAGGCTGTGATCCATGCCCGGCGGACCGCCCCCCGCGTGGCCGATTGGCTTCAGGCCGCATCGGAAGAGGCCCTGACACCCGCCCAAACCCGCAATCTGGATCTCATCCGACGTCAGCATGAGCGCGCGGTAAAAATCCCCGAGGCCCTGGCGACCGAGATCGCAAAGCTGACTTCCGAGGCGCAGGGCATTTGGGCCAGTGCACGTGCGGCCAACAGCTTTTCTGATTTTGCCCCGACCCTGAAGAAGGTGGTCGATCTGCGGCGGGAGGAAGCCCGGTGTCTGGCCAATGGGGGCGGGCTTTATGATGCGCTGCTGGATGATTACGAACCGGGAATGACGACAGCGGTTCTGACACCGCTGTTCGAGCGCCTGCGTCAACCGCTGGCCGATCTGCGGGCCGACATCGCCTCAAGAAAAGGCGCGACACCGCAGATATCCGGCCCCTTTGCCACCGATGCGCAGACGGCCCTGTGCCACAAGCTGGCAGAGATCTTTGCCTATGATTTCGACGCCGGGCGGCTTGATTTGTCGGTTCACCCTTTCTCTATGGGATCGGGCGCAGATGTCCGGATCACCACGCGCGTAGATGAGGCTGAGCCGTTTGGCTGCATTTATTCGACCATCCATGAGGTCGGACATGCCGTCTATGAGCAGCAGATTGCGAAAGATGCGCGCTACACGCCGATTGGCGAGCATTGCTCCATGGGGGTGCATGAAAGCCAGAGCCGTATGTTCGAAAACCAGATCGGCCGCTCCCGCGCGTTTATGGAGGTGCTTTACCCGGCCATGCGCGATGCTTTCGGTGATTTCGGCATTGCCTCGCCGGATGAGTTGTTTGCAGCCGCCAATGATGTGCAGACCGGTTTTATCCGGACGGAGGCCGATGAGGTGCATTACAACCTGCATATCATCCTGCGCTACCAGCTGGAGCGGGACCTGATTGAAGGTGGTCTTGAGGTGGACGCGCTGGAAAGCGAATGGAACCACCGGTTTGAGCGTGACTTCGGCCGGGCCGTCCCTGATGCCGCGCATGGCGTGCTGCAGGATGTGCATTGGTCGGTGGGGCTGTTCGGCTATTTCCCAACCTACTCGCTGGGCAACATCTATGCGGCAGAACTGTTTGCCGTGATGCGCGAGCAGTTGCCGGGTCTGGACGATGATATTGCCGCAGGCCGCCTGTCCCCGGCCATCGACTGGCTGGCCAAGACCATCCACATGCCAGGCAACTCACTGCCACCCGAGCAGCTGATCGAAAAGGCCATCGGGCGCGCCCCGACCGAGGCTGCGTTGATCAATTATCTACAGCAGAAATTCGCGCGGCTTTATCCCTGAATGGGGGCTAGCGGTGGCTCAGATGGCCGGGGGTTGATGTTTAACGAAATGGGCTCGGCTGAGTTTTGCCGAGCCTATTGGCTGGTGGGTGAAGCTCGCCCCCTCGGAAAACACAATAAAATCAAGACGTGTGATCGCTGAAAACGTCATTCCCCGCGCAATTTCAATTTCCCTGTGTTAAGCAAGGTTACCGGTTGCCCCAAATTGGCCACAAAAGGCCCCCATCCCGGGCAGCGTTGGGGGGAGGATATGTCGTTTCTGTTGAGTGTGCTTTCCGGAGCCATCGGTGCGAATTTCATCTCCGGCCTTTGGGGCCGGTATGCGCTATCGGGCATATTCAATATCGCTGTTGGTGCCATTGCAGGCACCGGGATCTGGACCCTGCTGCAGGGGTTTTCCTATCTTACCCCATCGCTTAGCAGCCTGATGGTTGTGCTGATTGCTGGCGCGGCCTCTGGCGCGACCTTAAGCTTGGCCCTGGGCAGTCTGCGGCGCGTTCTGGGTGAGCGTGAGGATCATCCCTGAATCACGTATCAAAGCGCGACTTGGTTGGCAAAAGCTGATAAAACGATGGCACCCAAAGGAAAGACGCTGCGATCTAGCCGTCGATCCCCAGCACATCCATCATCGAATAATGCCCCGGCGCACGCCCACGGCCCCAAAGCGCTGCGTTGACCGCGCCTTTGGCAAACAGACTGCGGTCGGACGCCACATGACGCAGCACGATCCGCTCTCCGGGACCGGCAAAGATCACGTCATGCTCGCCAATCACATCGCCGCCGCGCAGGGCGGCAAAGCCGATCGTACCTTCGGCGCGCGCGCCGGTCAGGCCATCGCGGCCGCGATCTGAAACCTCATCCAGCTTAACGCCTCGACCATCGGCGGCGGCCTCGCCCAGCATCAACGCTGTGCCCGAGGGGGCGTCGACTTTGTGGCGATGGTGCATCTCGACCACCTCGATATCGTATTCCGCCCCCAATGCACGCGCCACCTGCCGGGTCAGGGCGGTCAGCAGGTTAACGCCCAGGCTCATATTGCCCGCCCGCACCAGCACCGCATGCCGTGCCGCCGGTTCAAGTGCTGCGATCTGATCTTCGGTCATGCCGGTGGTGCCGATGACATGCACGCAGCGTGCCTGCGCAGCCAGCCCGGCAAATTCCAGCGTCGCCGCGGGCGCGGTAAAATCAATCACCGCTTCGGTGGCGGCAAACACCTCAAGCGGATCGTCACTGACCGTCACACCATTGGAGGTTCCGCCCATGGCCTGGCCAAGATCCTGCCCGATCCAGTCATGGCCTGGTCGTTCGGTCGCGCCTGATAGCATCGCACTGGGATGATCATGGATCGCCTGCACCAGCATCTGGCCCATACGGCCTGCAACACCAACAACGGCGATTTTCATCTGTTCGCTCATACCAGCCTCCTGCGATTTGCACCGGTTTAGCGGGCATTCCCTCCCTTGGCAAAACCCGCCACAGGTCTTATGTCGGGCCGCAGTGAGGAAACCCCATGGCAAAGCAACATCATCGAACCGATACCGGCCCCAGCCAGCGCCAGTTGCGCGTCGCCGAACTGATCCGGCGGGCGCTGTCTGACGTGCTGGCGCGCGGCGATCTGTATGACGACGACCTGAGTGGCGTTTCAATCACTATAGGTGAGGTGCGGACCTCCCCCGACCTGAAGCAGGCCACGGTTTTCGTCTTGCCTCTGGGCGGTGTGCAGACCGACGAGATCATCGAGGCGCTGAACCGCAACAAGGCAGAACTGCGCCGTTTGGTGACCCGCTCTGTCAGTTTGAAATTCTCACCCGATCTGAAATTTATGGCCGACACCACATTCGATCAGATGGACCGGACCCGCGAGCTTCTGTCCGAAGACCGCGTGCGCCGCGATCTGGAGGCCGAGGACGAATGACCGACGAAGTCCCCGAACATGCAGGGGGTCCTGCCCTGTGGCAACGGGACCCTAGGCTGGCGATTGACCAGTTGTTTCTGTCGCGCAAATACCGCATCGGTGTGTTTACCATCACCCGCAATGCCAGCGCGTTTCTGAAGAACCTTATGTATGTGATGGATCACAACCGTCCGCATGCTGATGCGTTGACCATCCATGATCGCAACAACACATTACCGCGCGGTGAAGACCTGTCCGACGAAGAAGGGCACAGCTATCTGAACTTTACCGTGGTCCGCAATCCGGTCGATCGGTTCTTCTCGTTCTATTTCAGCCGTCTGGTCGGGCGCGAACAGTACAAGCACGAGTGGATTCACGACGCGATCAAAGCCGATGGCGGCCCAGAAATGCGTCCGATTTCACTGGAAGAGCATCGCACTTACTGTGCGTTTCTGGTTGGCTGGGTAGAACGTACCCTAAAGGGCGAGACAGCGGAAAAGCCCAATCCTTTGTGGATGCCCCAACGGGTCCGGGTGAACACTGCCCGCGCGATCCGGGCAAAAATCCTGACGGTCGAGGATCTGACGGCGCAGCTTCACCTGCTGCTGGGGGACCGCGTGCCCGGGCTTGATGGATATCTCGCGAAAACCCCACGCCGACGCCCTAGTGACCGCCTGTTCCCGCAAAAAGAACTGGAGACGGACACCGTGCTGGAGGCGTTGCACAGGATTTATGCCTTTGATCTGGAAATCTGGCGCCGTGCGCGTGACGCATGGCAGACCGTTGATATGTCGACGCCTGGCGCTGATTACGTGCCGCTTCTGTCGCGAAAGCTGATCTGACATGGCCCGGCGGCGCAAGGGGCGCGATATTCATGGGTGGATCGTGGTCGACAAGCCCGCCGGCCCGACCTCTACCGCCGTTGTGAACAAGTTGCGCTGGCTGTTGCAGGCAAAGAAAGCCGGACATGCCGGAACGCTGGACCCGGCGGCAACAGGCCTTGTCATCGTGGCGTTTGGTGAGGCGACCAAGGCCGTGAATGCTGTGCAGGATGCCCTGAAGACATATGAATTCTGCGTTCGCTGGGGCACTGCGACCAGCAGCGACGATGCCGAAGGGGGGGTGCTGGATACCCGCGAGACCCGCCCGGATCGCACAGCGATAGAGGGTGCTTTGCCCCGGTTCCGCGGTCTGATCGAACAGGTCCCGCCGCAGGTGTCCGCTGTGCATGTGGATGGCGTGCGCGCCTATGATCTGGCCCGCGCCGGAGACACATTTGATCTGAAATCCAGACCGTTATTCGTTGAGGATCTGCGCCTTACCGACATTCCCGATGCCGACCATGCCATTTTTAGCATGACCTGCGGCAAGGGCGGCTATGTCCGCTCAATCGCCCGCGATCTTGGGCAAAAGCTTGGGTGTCTTGGCCACGTTCTGTGGCTCCGGCGCACGTCAAGTGGACCGTTTACCCTTGAGGACGCGATACCCTTCGCCGAGCTGGCGGATGCCGAACGTGATCCCTGCCATGACGAGCTGCTGCGACCATTGGAAGATGGGCTAACCGATCTACCGCGATGTGACTGCGCGCCATCGACGGCAAAAATGCTCAGCAATGGTAACCCGGTGCACGTTTTGACGACCAACGCTGAACCAGGAGAAGCTGCCTGGGCCGCCGTTAGCGGAACCGCGCTTGCGCTTGGTCGCTATGACGGCGGTATGTTTGCGCCGTCTCGGGTATTGCTGAGGGATTTAGACGACAGCTAAGCTGGGCTATAAGACTGGATTGATTGAGTGACGCCAGGTGGGGGAAACTATTATGCTGCGCGCATTGACTAAACTTGTGAAGGTACTGTGTTTTTGTTTGCCAACCTCCGCCGGAGCGACACCGCCAGACGTAATCGATGTGTTTGACGAGGTTTTTGGTATAAGCCCGACACATGTTTTTATTATGCGCACGGCTGTCGACAACCTTGGCATATATGCGGCTTCGCACACATTCATTGTCTTGGTCGGGAAAGAGATTGAAACTGGCAGGGAAACCATTTGGCCGGTCTATCGCGTTATCAGCATGCCTGACTACAAGGCGAGTGATCGTGGTAATATCTCCAAAACTGAGGTCGTTCCCGAGCCAAATGGGCGCAACCCTTATGACATTCTTGCGGAGTATGGCGGTGAGCCTGCTTCTTCTGGCTTCAGTTGGTATGACACCGGACTATTCGAACGACAATATCCGTCGCCTGAGGCGGTTTTGACTGCAGAGACCCTTACACTTTCGGCCAAGGGCAGTGTGACCCATCAGATTAAGACTGATGTTTTGTTCGAGGGAATGTCAGCGTCATTGTCCAAGCTTTCCGACTATGCAGGGGAGTACTGGCGCTTCACAACACAGATCACGCCATCAATGATGCTTGAAGATCGAACTTTCGATTATGAAATGTGCCGCGTTACGGATCCGATCAAGCTGGTAGCTTTGGATTGGAAAAGCGGTTCAGCTACTGCGCGTTAGCTGTGAGCTTGATGTCCAAGCCGTATCGCTTTTCGTGCTTGTCCCGAAGGTCCCATCTAGGGCCTGTGGACATTCGGGATTCCCATTTGGTTTGAGTTCTGATTCAACCTTCCAAAAGAGGAGGTTTGAATGGACCCGAGCAGATTTGTTCTCACGGATCGCCAGTGGCGTGCG
>NZ_JBTLNE010000046.1:0-29991 GCF_054457435.1 Halovulum sp. GXIMD14793
CCGCCGGCATCAAGAACCGACAGGCGCGCTTGGTAATGACCCGGTACATCTGGAACCAGGGACGCCCGCAGCTGATCCGATCCCGAAATCTCGGCCACACTCAGGGCGGGCCGCGTCACTAGCGTCCAGGCATAAGTGGCAATATCTTCAGTGACATCAATCCGGTCAGAGACGTCAAGCACCACCGTCGACCCGGCCTCCGTCGCGACCGATACACTATTGAGACGCGCATGAACCGGCACATCCTGGGCCAGAGAAGTTGCAGCAAAAAAAGAAGACAGAGCAACCGCAGACAGAATCCGACAAAGCATAGCACCAATCCCATTAACCAATATCCCCACGCAAATGGATACAGCCCCGTCGACGAGAAGCAAGAGATTCGTGAGTGACGTCGCCGATCCAGCCTTGGAGATAGATCTTTAACGAAAAATCCGAGCCTCTCAACGATGGTCTGGGGGTCCCTCAACCCTTTCCTCACGTCGGAGACTTGAAAAACAGATCGTTATTGAAAGCCCGCGAACGCGTTTTGAACGTCGGAACCAATCAGGGCTATATCGCGTATAGTCGTGTCACGTTTTTGTGCCGCCCACCGGCGGAAGAGGATATCTGAACCTACACCGCGCGGAAGTGGTCGTCTAAACAGGCCGAAATTTATACTAACGACATAATCAATGTGTTTGAAGACATCGCAGCGGGAAGGAAGGCTGGCAGGCCTGTGTCGATCCGCGATGGATATCTCAAGTCTCTGATTGGTCGGCATGCGATCTATTTTCAGATTCGAGGTGAAGTGATCGCGATCATCAGAATTCTTCATCAAAGCATGGATGTTGAGCGGCGCTCGTAAGAATGACAAATGTCGGAAACGCGGGCTGCAACCGCAGCATCTCGACCCACCGATGAACTGCGGGAATGGCCCAAAATACCTCCATAATTAACATAACAAAAGTTATCAGACTAAAATTTCTGACAAGCCGGTGTAGCCAGATCGACCACTTCAAGAACGTTTTTTGGATCTATTTCTAAAGCCCTCGCCAACACCACAAGCTCAACAACATCAATACGCCTCTGACCGCTTTCGATGCGCGCTACCATGGATTGGTGGCATGACAAGCGCGCAGCAAGATCCGCTTGCGATAAACCCCGCTCCAAACGGGTAAGGATTAATTTGGCACAAAGCGCTTCTTGTCCTTTGCTGTGTATCGTCTTGACCATGTGATGCGAAAACCTCTTCGCATCTCGGCTAATCTAATATATAGATTATCTAAAATTTAGATAATTGAGGAGCCCCCATGAGCACGATTGTCTTTTTTGCACCAGCTGGTGGCGCTGGTCGAACGACGGCGGTGATGACATTGGCCTCGGCCATCGCGGAGAAGCAGCGCTATCGCACACTTGTGATAGACGCCTCTTACGAAGCGCAATTGGCCCACCGTGAGGACACAACGCTCAGTAGATGGTATGAACGGATGCTTGGCTGTGGCGTCTCAACGGACGTGATCGACTTTGAGCGAGCCCGAAACACAGATGATCTCAGCCGTATTTTAAGGTCAGAGCATGAACGCCGGCTCCTACGTGGCTTCCCAATTTTGATCGACACGAGCGCGCGCGTTGATGACCTCGCTTTATCCGCTGCCCACAACGCTGACTTCATCATTGCGCCCTTTACTGACGCGCTCACCGCATATCGGGTTTCAGAAGCGCTCAGAGAAATCAATCTTAGCGACACGCGAGTGTACGGGCTGCGCTGTGGCATCGCCTGTGATCCGTCTCAGCATCAAGCTGTAACCGCAGCATTTACCGCAGGACGATTGTTTCAGCACGGCATCCCAACATCTGAGATTGTTTCGAACATTTCTGAGGGAGGCCATATGGCTGCGATGCGGCTTGAGCATTCCTTGATGTATGCCGATTACCCTTTAGACACCGTTGCGCGTGCGCCGATCCACCAAGCCCAGCGAGCCGCCTCGGAAATCGGGAAGCTCGTGGAAGAGGTGCTCTTTGCGCTGCAAGGTTTGGAGCTGCATCCTCGATCCGAGAAACGGCAGACGACGCCCCTACCCTTGCACAAGCTAGCTGAGCTGCTGCCAACATGAAGCGCACAACCGAACACCTCACCCTGGTTCGAGGCACCGTCACCGCCACCAGGGAACGGCTGGGATCTGTTAATATGAATCGGAAGACAGGCTACGGAAGTGTGAACACGACGTCTGAACTCTGGATTCGGGATAGCAGCAACACAGAGCACCAATTCTATGGAGACATGTTTGATGCCGCGCAACCAGGCCATGATGTTGCAGTTGTGATCAAGCGGTCATCGGGCAAACCAGTTGCCTTCGCAAACTTTACAGCTGATTTCGTGCGTGATGCAAAGGAGCTACGTACCAGCACGTCGTTTGGCTCCATCCTGGCCGGTGCGATCGGCGTAACCTTTATTCTATCTCTCCCGGGCCTGATTATCTGGGGTGCCTTAGCCGAGACATTTGGTTTACTCGATGCCGCTTTCACTGGGACAGGCTTTCAGATTTACTTGGTGCTGATGGTGGTCTGTGCCGTCTTCGGGATTAAAGTCTGGGCCAAAGGGTATCGGGAACGCACTGATGTTTTGAAAGCTGAAGTTGACCGCCTTCTGATCTTAGAGCAGGAAGCAAAGTATGAAGCATAAGAAACATGTCCGTGAAGCTACGATGAAAGAGCTGAAAGAGATCGCTGCGCGCGCCGGAACAGAGGCAGCCTTCGCGACGCTCTCTGAAGGCATCCCAATTGTGTTTCGAAGCGGCGCCGATCTGTGTCGTCTATGGCCTGATGGACATGTCGAAAAACTAGCTGAGGACGGGCAGAAAGCAGCTACCAAACCACGAAAGCGCTGGCCTCAGTATGATGGCTGGGATGAGCTTGCCGAAGCGATTGAAACGCTGGCCAAAACATGTGGTGCCCATGCCTACTGCTCTCAAAAGTACCGATATCTGAACATCGAACTGCACCGGCGGGATGCCACGAGAGAACAGTTTATCGCGCTCCACAAGTTTGCAGATCTGATCGAAACTTTGACGGATCAGGGCTAGCGTGCAAGACTGGCTAATTGTCCGCGTCCCTTTGAACTGAAGTGCACCGCGCTTAGCCAATCGACAGCAGCGAATCGCATTTGACCAAACACCGCAGGTCCGGCTTGATCAAATGTGATATCCGTTCTCCCTATCTCCTCAGTCACCAGACTCTTCACCGCGACACTCCATCGAATGACCACCTGCTGTTGGGTGAGACATAAACGGTAGAGTCGCGTTTGCTAAGTTGCCGATTTTCGTTAAAGTTGGGTAAAGGGGCGCAGCGCCCTTTCCGGCAGGTTGTTTACAACCTAATAGTCGGCCAATATTATGTTTGCGAACGAGCATGATATTGGCAACGAAACATGTCAGGACCTCAATTCTACCATACGCAGTCATTCTCTCGGAAAGCCAACAAGGCTGGCCAATGCGTCCAACAAGTTATTGATGAGCTTCGGCGGCGGGAAGAATTTGCCACCCATGTCGACAATCCAATGCCACCGGTTTTGCTATTTGGCCTGGATGTCGAGGCTCTGAAATCCGCCCATGATCAGATGGTCGAAAATGGCAAGACAACGGTAACGTTGGCCGATGGGACGAACAGAGTACGGGCTATTCGTCAGGATCGGCACACCCTTTTTACAGCGGTTGCAAGCTATCCCGTGCCAAGGGAAACCATTGAAGCGGACACGACCGGGAAAGAGCGCGTTCTTTTTGATCGTTGGAAACAGCTCAACATTGATTTCTTAAAGAAGAAGTTTGGCGATCAGTTGAAGTCCGTCTTTGAGCATGTCGACGAGACCTTTGGCCATATCCACGCTTATGTGCTTCCCGAGTGTTTTGACGATTTGAACGCCCGCAACTTCAATCCGGCCTACCTGGCGAAGATGGACGCTGAGAAGCAGGCCGAGCAAGATGGAGCCCCTCCCCGCCTGAAGGTCAAGCTCGGAAATCAGGCTTATCGTGAGCGCGCGCGCGAATTAGCCGATGAGTACTTTGAGAAGGTCGGCCAGCCTGCTGGTCTGACACGTGAGGGGCCGAAGCGTCGGCGGCTATCTCGTTCGGAATGGCGAAAAGAGAAGTCTCATGCTCGGGCTGCATCCCAACTTGCATTGAAGGCCGCCGAAAACAGCATGCGTGAAGAGCTTGAGCCATTCCGGGAGGCGTTGGAAGTGGTCAGAACACACCGGGCCGCCCTCGCTCGCCGGCAGGCAGCGGAAGCAAACGAAAGCCATCGCGAGGAAGCCACTAGGATCGTCGCTGATTTTGGCACAGGGCAAAGGAGACGGTTTGCCGCCGCATTTGCCGTGCTGCATGGTTCCTCTGGAGAACTAAGGATGCTTGCTCGACAACTCTGGACCGAAGCGCTGCCAGACATTGAAGCGCCGGACGACCTGCAAAATCTGCGATCCCTGATCCAGGACCTTGATACAACCGATTTAGACCGACTTCAGGATGCTGTCGAAGACGACAAAATGCTTGGCCCTGCTATGGATGAGACCAAAACGCTGCTCCACCGTGTACGGCAGACATTGTCTGATGGATTGAAGGCCATCTGGCGGTCACTCGAGGGTTTCTCCCGAAAGATCGTTAGCGCTTTCGAGAACTGCGTTGAGCAAGTTTCCAAGCGCTTAGCGGAGCAAGAAGTCGTTCCCAAAGATCAGCTTGAAATGCCAAATGCCGCTGCTCCGTTTTTGACACTTCCAGAGGACGCACAGGACGCCGTAGCTAAAGCGTTTCCAAGCACAAGCGAGCCGACCGCGTAACATATTTAGGGTGAAACCATTCATCCGGCTAAGCTACGCCACAGGGCGGCTTCACCGAACCGGAACTTCGCCGCGAGAACATTATCCGGCAGCAGCCCAACTTATAGTCAGTGGGGCGAAACCGTCTTTGGTTTCCTATTGATTGGCGGACACTTTGCAATACAAGTCTGTCGAGACAGGAAACAGCCGAATTGCTGGTATCGATGTTGGGAATACTCAGCAAAGTTACTCAAAGGCCCCGGGCAACAACCCCTCCCAAAATGCAAATATCGCTGCTGCGTTCAGGCTTGAGGCCCAGCCATGGGTACGAAACGCTTCTCGAGCGATGTCATCGTCAAGCTCGGCCAGAAACAGCCGTTTGTCTGCATCGCGTTGCGTTGGGTTTCGCGTCGCCACCAGATCGGCCACCACCGCGAATTTACGGGCACGTTCGGCTCGCTCCGCCTGGCGTGCGGCAAAGGCCGCATCCTCGCGGATCTGTTCCGCTTGCGTTGCTGCGGCGCGTTCGATCGCCTCCGGACTTGGTGCGGGGTCGACACGCGGCTTGAAATCTTCGCGTATCGCAACAGACAGATATCCCGCACGCGATTTCACATCTTTCTGCTGATCGACATAAGCCAGCTTTTCGGCGACATAAGCCTCGCCATGTTCGGCAATCCATTGCCGGGCCAGCCGGTCTGCCACGCCTTGCGCAATCAATCGCTTATAAACCGCTGCATTGCGCACCCCATCACCGTCATCAATGTCAAACATCGCCAGTTGGGGATTTTCGGCGATGCGAAAACGGATATCCGTAACCGCCCTGCCCTTCTTGCGTACCTCTGGTGTGATCACGATATCGGAGTTCTTGTTAACCTCAGCGACAGCTGGCTTGATGATCTTGGCGTTCAGTTGCTTGTAGCTTTCATAGTAGCTGCTGCTGTCGACACCCATCAATTTGCGAAACACCTCCAGGGGCCACCAGCCAGTGGAACCTGTGCGCACGAACCGATAACAATTCTCATATAGCGCCAGCCCGTGGCCCGAAGTGAAGTTGCGCTGAATATTGATATTGATCAGGGCATAGATTTTCGGGTCATGAAGTTTCTGCGCTAAGGCCGGCGAATAGGCATATTCACAAACGCCCCCTTTCAGTTTGGCATAGGACAGGAGCGAGGATACCCCCCATTCCTGCCGCCCTTCCTCATCCAGCATGTCCCATTCAGCAACCGTCTCGGCCAGGGCGCGCAGGCTGGCGCGTAGCGTATCAATGTCGTTGGAGTTATAGCCAACCATCATGCATAGCGTGCGGGCGTCAATCGTATGGCTGGCCGCGCTGGTCAGGGCATCATAGGCATTCAGCAGAAGTACATTCGATAGCTTGCGCTGCAACAGGCTCAGCTTACCGCTGATATGAATCGCGGCAACATTCTTGCGAACGGTCTCTCGACGCAGCGCGCCAGTCAACTGATCGATATCAATGGGCGTTTTAGCCATCGTTTTGTTCTTATCTGCTCTGCAAGAAACCATGCCACAAAAGGTACCTGATGGAAAGAGATTTCGGGTTCCTTTTTGGCTCCTGTATATGGGTCCCCGAAAGGCTAAATCACGCCACAAGACGCCCAGGTTTCCGCTTCCAAGAACCACTTTCCACCTGGTTCCCGAGTGTGTAGCCTTGAAACGACTCCGAAAATCGAGCCATTTCAGCCGCCTGCGAATCGGTGCCAAACATACCGTTAATGGGTTCCAGACATCCCGCAAACGGGTTCTGTTGATCCTGCAAGATGGTTCCGTTCGTCCCGGACAAAGGAACCCATCATACCGTATCACTTTGATTGTAGGTGATTTTTTGGATATAAATGTCCTAAATAACCTAAAAAGCTAAAACTGTTTTAGCGTGCTTCTTTTTATAGAACTGAGCGGTTTCGCTGCGAAACCTGCCAAAAACCCAAATTCTAAGCGGCTAGTGATGGCCTTGATCTTCGATGTACGCTATTCTGCGCCATATCACCGAATATGCCGCACATGTCATAAGGCCCAGAAAGTGACCAAAGCGCCCTCTCCTCCCCTGCCCCCATATCTGAACCTCGATCCGGCGAAGGCGGCGACACGTTTGCCCGATCCTATCGACACAAGCCGATTCGCCAAAGCGGCAGCGTTCTGTGCCAAAGGTCGCGAAGATCTGGTCAAGCGTGGGTATGCTCCAGATGGTCAGAAACGGTTGCGCAAGTTCTCTATCTGGGAGATCACCAAATATCTGATCCCCGTCGCGCCCGCCCATCTGCGGCGTGTGCTGAAGTCAAATTCCGACCTGCCCCAGGGCGAAGGTGATGGACGTTCAAAGTGGTTCACATTGGAAGAAGTTCTGACCCTGCGCCAACACTTCGCTAACGAAGGGGTCAGTACGAAAGAGTACCTGCCCTACCGGCCCAAAGATGCGCAGGCGAAGGTCGCTGCGATCGCCAATTTTAAGGGCGGCGTCGGGAAAACCAGTACCGCAGCACATCTGGCGATGTCAGCAGCCCTTGATGGGTATCGCGTTTTGGTGATCGACCTCGACAGTCAAGGGTCGATGACTTCGATCATGGGCGGCGAAGTGGCTGATGAATGGTCCACCGTGTTCCCGCTGATTGCCAAGGATTATGCCAAAGCCATCATCGCAGAGAACCAGGTGCGCCGTGCGGGCGGCCAGATTGAGCTACCGCTGGACGAAACCCTGCAGGAGGCGATGAAGATCAGCGCCGCTGACGTGATCCAGAAGACCCATTGGCCGAATATTGATCTGATCGGTGCGCAGCTGAACCTTTATTGGGCCGAATTTCAGATCCCCGTCTGGCGCATGGGGCTGCGCGGCTGGCCGCTTTGGGATGGGCTGACAAACTTTTTGCAGGATGAGGGCGTGCTGGATAATTACGACATCGTCCTGCTCGACACGCCCCCTGCCCTTGGTTACCTGACGATCAACGCTTTGGCAGCGGCCGACATTCTGCTGGTCCCGCTTGGTGCATCGTTTATCGAGTTTGACTCGACCGGTCGTTTCTTTGATATGCTCTACACCACATTCGCCTCGATCGAAGACGGTGAAAACGCGACCCTTCGCGCCGCAGGGTTGCCCGAGATGAAGTTCGAATGGGACGCGGTGCGGGCGATTGTCACCCGGTTCGACGCCGCGCAGCAGACCGACATGGCCAATGTGATCCAGGCTTATTTTGGCGATTTCATGAATGCCTATCGGCAGGAATATACCGCGCTGGTTGGTCAGGCCGGAGAGCAGGTGAACGGCATCTACGAAGCCGACTATAGGGATTTCAACCGCGACACTTACGTGCGTGGGCGCGAGACCTTTGACCGAACTTATGCGGAGTTCAAGGAATTGCTGATCGGCTGTTGGTGGCGCGATATGCATGTGGGAGGAGCGGAAAATGGCAAAGCGTAAACGACTGACAACACCGGACGCGAACACCCTGCGCGAAATGGAAGACGGTTTCGCCGCGAAACCGCTTGAGACCAAATCAATAACACCACCTATTGCACAGGTGGCCGGCGACGCGGCGGCGTCGGGCCTGCCGAACGTAACTGATCGGGCAGAAGCCGCTCGCAATAAGGCTGAGGCTGATGCGCTGCGCAAGGCGACCGATGCGGGGCTCGTGGCGCAACCGATCCCGCTAGAGC
This sequence comes from Halovulum sp. GXIMD14793, assembly GCF_054457435.1. NCBI lineage: Bacteria > Pseudomonadati > Pseudomonadota > Alphaproteobacteria > Rhodobacterales > Paracoccaceae > Halovulum > Halovulum sp. GXIMD14793. The sequence continues at coordinate 8,459 of NZ_JBTLNE010000046.1, forward strand.
AGATCGACACCGCCTTTATCCACCGCGACCGTGTGGCGGAAGATGCTGAGGCGATGGCGGAGTTGCTAACCTCCGTCCGCCAGCACGGGTTACGCAATCCCATTGAAGTTGCGAAGACAAGAGATGGATTCGGTCTGATCTCAGGCTACCGCAGGGTGCAGGCGTTTCGCCAGTTGGCAGTGACCGATCCAGCGTTCCGGCAGATCCCGTCTTTTGTGCGTCGCACGGATGCTGGCGTGGATGCCTACATCAACATGGTCGAGGAAAATGAGGTTCGTGCCAACCTCAGCCATTATGAACGCGGCCGAATTGCGGTACTGGCAGCGGGGCAGGGGGTATTCCCCTCGGTCGAGGCTGCAGTGGATGCGTTGTTTGCTTCGGCCTCGAAAGCAAAAAGATCCAAGGTGCGCAGTTTCGCGGTGGTTCATGAGGGGTTAGGAGATCTACTGCGCTTTCCGACAGCGCTTACGGAAAAGGCTGGGTTGCGGCTTGCGATGGCTTTGCGGGATGGCGGTCAGACAAGTCTGCGTGCGGCGCTGGATGCTGGCACGCCAGAGGATGCGGCGGCGGAGTGGCGCCTGCTAGAGGCTGGGCTGAAGGGTCTTGTGGTTGATCCAGGTTCAGAGAAGGGGGGGCGACCCACAAGCGTCATCCACCTTGATCCTGTTCCCCTCACAAAGGGGGCGGCACTGACTTGCCAGATATCGGGTGACAAGACGCGGATTGAGCTGTCCGGCCGGCCGATTGATGAGGTGACAGCGCAGAAACTCTTGCAGAATCTGAAGCAAGTCCTGGAATAGGTTTCGCCGCGAAACCCTATTGCCTTTAGGCTTGCTATTGGCATATATTGCCAATCGGAGGTGTCCTCATGGTAACACGCAACGTGGTTCTGACTGAGAACCAAGACGAACTGGTGCAGGCCTTGATCGCGTCGGGTCGCTATCAGAATGCCAGCGAAGCCATGCGCGCAGGTTTGCGGCTGTTGGAGCGGGAAGAGACGCAGCTTGCAGAGATTCAGACAGCACTGCAGCAGGGCTTGCAGCAGGCGCAGACGGGTGATCTGGCCGAGGGCAGCGGTTCGGATGCTATTCGCCGCGCATTTGACCGGGCGCGCAAGGCGACATGAGCCGCAGTTTCCGGCTGACCCGGCGGGCCGAGGACAGCCTTTTCCGCATCGCCCAATGGACCCATGATCGGTTTGGGCCGCGTCAGGCGGAAATCTACGAAGCCGAGTTGATCGCCCGCTGCAACGCCATCGTGACCGGAGACGCCCATAGCCGCAGCTGTGCACAGCTGGTTGAGGATACCGCAGATTTACGGTTCATCCGGGCAGGCGAACACTTTGTCGTTTTCCTCGACCAGCCCGAGGATGTCATCATTGTTGATATCCTCCACGGCCGCAGCGATCTGCCACGCCACATTGCGGCGCTGGCGGCTTTGAAAGGACCGTAGCCTTTACAGGCTGTGTCGCTCTGCTGAGATGGACGGCGCTGAGCGTGATTTTTGGTGGTTTTGGGGGGTGCTTCTGGGGTTGGTTTTGGTACGTCCGATAATGCAAACTTATTGGACACATATAGGCGATGCAGGGCAGGGCGGTTATTGCGCTTTTATGTGGTGTAAACCGCCGCGATGCCGCTCAAACTTCAGTCGGTCGATACGGTTGATATCCGTTGCCAATATTCTGATCCTGACGCGAAAGTGGGCGAAGGCTTTTAGGTAGCTGTATCGCCTCATGACAGATTTAAGACCTTGCCATTGCGGTTCAGTTTTGCTGAATGTTAACGGAATACAAGCATTGGTTAATGGGGTTCGTTGCACATGACTTTGGCCAGAACAGCCGCTTTTGTTTTATTTGTCCTTTCCCTGGCGCTTGGAAGCACATCCACACCAATTTTTGCGAATGAAGCGCCGGTCGAGGAGCTTTCGGATGCCGACCCTCAGTCATTGGAGGGCGAGGTTAGAGAGGGTGTTGATGCTGAATCCGGCGATGAGGTTGAGGCTGAGCAATCCCAGCAGGTTGCGCGCGCCGCGTCTGAGGATGAGAGCGTCAACGTGGATAATCCGGTCGATGGCTACAAACCGACCTTGCCGACCGATGTAGGGTCGGGCGGGGCGTTTGCCTATAGCTATCCGATCAAAGTGCCGGAATGGCATGGGATGCAGCCGGGCCTGGCACTGAGCTATTCTTCCTCGAACAAGAAGCTGGGGGGCTATGGCAATTATATCGGGATCGGCTGGTCTTTGTCGGGCATGTCCGAGATCACGCTGCACAGTTCCGGTGGTGGGGTGCCGTTTTTTGATCCGGCCTATGACATGTTCATGCTCGATGGTCAGGAACTGTTGGCCTGCCGGGATGCGGCGGCGACCCATTCCTGGACAGACCCGTATGCGTCGGATTTTCTGACCGAGACGGCCAGCGCCAGCTGCAGCCATGGTGGCACGCACGCGACGATGACCGAGTCGTTCAGCCGGATCAAATATGATCCGGTGGCAAATGAGTGGGAAATCCGCGGGAAATCCGGGCGCATCCGGATTTACCGGCCGGTTGGCACCTGGATGCCATCGGGGACAGCGCCGACCGACGTGTCCGAGACGTCTTACAAGCTGGCTTTCAAGACGCGCTGGCTGCTGGCCGAGATCCGCGATCAGCAGGCCCAGCCGAATGTGGTGCAGTATACGTACAAGGTTTACACCGGAGAGGGCGACCATACCGACCAGATCCGGGAGTATCTGCCACATGAAATTCAGTATGGCGAGTACAAGATCAACTTCACCTCGAAATACATCGGCAGCCGGGTGCAGTTTGGCATTGGCGACAGCTGGATGCCGCTATGGAAGCGGCGGCTTTACGGCATCCGTGTGCACAAGGGGAACACCCCGATCCGGGCCTATGTGCTGACGCATGAAGAGAGTGCTCTGACCAAGCGGTCACTGGTGACAAAGATCACCGAACTGGGCGCGGATAACGCCTGGCAGGACGACCAACTGGTAGGCACCAGTCTGCCGCCCACCACATTTACCTATTCCGACGACGCTGTCGGGTTCGTTGATCGGAGTTATGCAGAACTAGGTGGCGACTTTGATCTTAGAACAAGTCCTACAGTATCTGCTGACTTTGATGGGAGGGGTGCCGATAGTCTGCTGTATGCCGGGTTCCACCAGCGGTTCGAGCGGGTCGATGACGGTGAAACCGAGTACTACTACCGGGACTTCGAGCCCTTCCTATTGAACTTTGATCCGCAGGACCGGAGCATTGAGGCTTTCGTGACGCACGATGGCTTTCTTGATGCAGCGCTTAAAGGAACGGGCGCTGTGCATTCAATGCTTCATTGGAGGTCGAACAAGTTTAATCTTGGTTTCGTTGGTATCACAGATAGAGACCCAGTCTCAGGTAAAGAGTATCTATTGAGTTGGGTAACCAGCCATAGTTTTCACAGAAGTCAAACCGACGACCAAGACTTGTACAAAATGAAACGCGAGTTTGTCGTAAGCTCTTATGACGGAGCCAAATTTGAAGTTGCTGATAAACTGGCGTGGAACTGGATTGTTGGAGAGAGAAATATTCCCTATACTGAAGGTATTAGTGGCTTTGCGCATTGGACTGGAAATTTTGCAAGAAAAGACTCACAGCAATTAGTTATATACGATGTTGTTAGGAGTAAGTACTATCCACGCACTATAAAGGATGGGAGTTTTGCAGGATTTTCTGGTTTTAATTTTGAAGAATTACTAGATAAGGGTGCAAACCTTATTGATATTGATGGAAACGGCTTTTTAGATTTAGCTCGTGTAAAAGAATTTGTTCGGAACAAAAACGGCCTTGCTTACGAAAACGAGTACTACGGCGGAGATTCTGCTTACAGGCCTAACACCAACGTAACCTACGGAGACTTTAATGGAGACGGGTTAACGGATGCTGTTTCAATTGATCGCAGGAACGGTATCGTTGAAGTAAATCTATCAAACGGAACTGATTTCCATGAGCAATCTCAGTGGGTAGACGCCCAAAGAATTTTTCGTGATGGCCCCGGAACACCCTCACAAGATGGGCTAACAGAGAATAAATTGGTGACCGTTGATTTGAATGGAGATGGGTTAACGGACATTTTGCAGGTTGCTAATTACAAGTCAGTCCGAGGTTACTGGGCACCTGGAAAAGCTCAGGCCTTTATCTCGACCGGCAATTCCTTCGTGCAAGTTATGGATTCCGCAACCGGGCAGCAGGTGGTGTTTCTGGAATATCTTGGCCATGGTGATTTTGATGGTGACGGGATTGTTGACATTATTGGGCGGACCAATAGCGGGTCGACGCGGTATAAGACGATTTCCTGGGGGAGTTCCACAGCGCCGAACTTGATGACGTCGATTAGGGCGGCGACGGGGGCGGTGACGTCTGTGACGTATAAGCCGTCGGGTTTGACGCCGGAGAACCGGCAGCCGTTCAATCAGCCTGTTGTAGCGACGATCTCGACGGATAATGGTCGGGGTCGGGTGATCGCTCGCAGTTTTGACTATGCCGGTGCCGGTTGGGAGCCGTATTGGCGCAAGTCGCTCGGCTTCCGGGAGGTGACGCAGCATTTGCCACCCGTTGCGGGTGAGCCTGAGGTTTCGGTGCGCACGACCTATGCGCAGGAACTGGGGGCCATTGGCCAGGTTCTGAAGGTGGAGCGGTTTACCGGAACTGCCCTGGCGGCGGACGAGTCCAATCTGCTGGCGCGGAGCACGAACACGCTGAATATCCAGAACACCCAGAGACCGTTCCGCGCGGACCGGACCCAAACGACGAGCAAAATCCTGTCAGGCGCGTCTTTTGTTGAGACGCGGACGGATTATGCGGTGAACGGGTTTGGTGAGCCTGTCCATGTGATTGAGCATGGCAATGTTGCGGTCAGCGGGGATGAGCGGGGGACGTTTTTCTCTTATGTTCCGAATATCTCTGCGTACATCGTCTCGCTGCCATCGGAAAAGCGGGTGCAGTCGGGGGTTGCGGCGACCTATGCCGCGGCCAATGGTCTGTCACATGAGCAATACTTCTATGATGGTGCGGCCAATCTGCAGACGGCTCCGACAAGGGGCAATCTGACGGTGGTGAAGCAGCGCGATTTTGCGCAGAACAGCTTCGCGACCATGGCGCAGATGAGCTATGATGCGCATGGCAATGTGAAGACCGAGACGGATGCGTTGGGGAATGTCACGACGCATGATTATGACGCCAATGGTCTGTTCCGGATCAAGACGACCAATGCGCTGGGGCATGCAGCGGAAACCACCTGGGATGCGGCCTGTCAGGCACCACTGACCGTGACGGATGCGAATGGGCGGGTGTCGCGGAGCGAGTATGATACGTTCTGTCGGATCAAGAAGACGTTTTCGCCGTCAAACTACTGGACTGAGTATTACTATGTTAACCTCGGGAACCCAATCAATCAGCGCATCAACACATTGCAGCCAGGCTTCAACGGTGGCGATGACAGGCTGATCAAGCGGCAGTATTTTGACGGGCTGGGCCAAGTCTACAAGACCGAGACGACCAGCAAGAACAATGATGCCGTGGACCGGATCACGCAGGAGTTCACCTATGATGACCGGGGTCGCAAGTCTGGCGAGACCTTGCCCTATCTGCCGTCGGAAGCGCCGCTCTGGACGACATATGCTTTTGACGGGCTGGACCGCCCGATCAAGGTGACCCAGGCGAATGGGGCCGAGACGCGGACGGATTATCTGACGCTTGTCGGCTTTGCTGGCAGTCGTACCCGGGACCCGCATTGCTTTGACAATGACACAGCCACGATCTGTGGGGAGGTTCTGGTGCTATCGGATGGGCTGGGCCGGGCGATCCGGACACGTCAGGCGATCTTTGATACTGCGGGCGGCTATCAGGGTGGGGAGTGGACCAACCTGACCTTTGACGCGCTGGACCGACTGGTGCAGGTCACGGATCCGGGGGGCTCTGTCTGGGATTACACCTATAACAGCTTTGGCCACCGTACCCTGGCCTCTGACCCGGATCTGGGCACCTGGGCGATGAGCTATGACCTGAATGGCAACCTGTTGCAGCAGACCGATGCCAAGGGTCAGGTGATCAGCTTTACCTATGATGCGCTGAACCGGGTGCTGACCAAATCCGTGCCCTCGACCACCGGCGGCGCACCGATTGTCACGCGCTACGAGTATGATCAGGATTTCAATGGGGCCGACACCAACAGCTGGAACGTGGGGGAACTGTCGAAGGTTTCCATCGACGGCACGGATATTGCGATCCAAACCACCTATAACATCCATGGCGCGCCGCGGCGCATCGTGCATAAGGTAGATGGCAAGGAGTATCGCCACATCACCTGGTATGGTGGGGCCGGTAACCTGATCAACGAGGCGACGGTCAAGCTGAACACCCGTCTGGGGCATTACTGGGCCAAGAACCGGGTCTATGACTTTGCCGGGCGTCTGATCTCGCGTGAGAACTACATCACCGACACCAAATATAATGGCCGGGGCCAGGTGGATGAGATCACCTATGCCAATGGGGCCAAGGTCGACTACCGCTATGGTGATGAGGTCGGCCTGAACACCCCGCATCTGGACCGGGTACAGGTCACCGACAGTGCGGCCACCAGCGCCTTCAACCACGAGACGCACCGCACGCAGGCGGGGCGGATCACTTCCATCAACATGCTGGATGTCGGCTGGATCGACTACAGCTATGACCATGCCGGGCGCTTGCTGATGGCCGACAGTCGCACCAATGCGGTGGCGGACCAAAGCTTCACCTATGCCGCCAATGGCAATATGCTGTCGAACTCTGCCCTGGGGGCCTATATCTACCCCGGTGCCCTGTCGCCGCGCCCCCATACCCCGAGCTCGGTCGCGGGCCAGACCTTCACCTATGACGCCAATGGCAACATGACCACCGGCCTCGGCGGCAAGGTCATGACCTATGATGGCGAGAACCGGCCGCTGACGGTGACCACCGCCAATGGGGTCAAGACCACCTATGTCTACGGCGCCGACGGCACCCGGCTGAAGAAGATCGTTGACGACAATACCGGCCTGCCGAAAGAAACGCTCTATGTCGGCGTGGTCGAGATCCGCAACTACGGCACCGCCCAGCAATCCGTGGTGCGGCACCTGCAGGACGACGTCCGCGAGGTCGACGGCGTGCGCAGCTGGCTGCACCGCGATCACCTGAGCTCCGTCCGCTTCATCACCGGCGAGGACGGCCTCAAAGCCCGCCGCTCCGACTTCACCGCCTACGGAGCCCCTCAACAGGACTGGACCTGGCAAGCCGTCGTCGCAACGGAAGAAAAAGGCTTCATCGGAGAGCGCTACGACGAAGAAGCGGGCCTGTCCTACCTCAACGCCAGATACTACGACCCGGCGCTAGGGCGCTTCATCCAGCCGGATTGGTTTGAAGTTACACAACCCGGAGTGGGGACCAATCGCTACGCCTACTCCTTCAACGATCCAGTCAACAAGAGCGATCCGGGTGGGAATCAGAGTAAAGGTACATTCCTTTTCTTTGAGCCCCAGATAAGTCTTCCCCTGAAGAGCGCAGCATCGTCGGCGAGAAAATCTGCCGTGAAAACGGTCGAAGTAACCAAGAGTGTTGCCGCTGCTACTGCTTCAGGGGTCGCCCGATACGGCCCTGCCGTTGCGAGCGCTGCGCTTGATGTTGTTCCAGGGGTTGGTGATGCCAAGGGAATATATGAAGCTGAAGGTACAGGTGGAAAGCTGATTGCCGCTGCAGGCGCGCTAGGCGGCCCAGTATATGATACCTTGAAACTTGGAAGACGATTGGCACGAGGGCTGGGAGGCTCGCCCACACCGAAAGCGATTGTGAACACCTCAACTAACTCAGCTGGCGGGAAAGTTATCACTTTCTCTGGCGATTCTTACGAGAGTGATGTCGGCGGAGCTGTGAACAACGCCTTGATTGGCGGAGAAACCAAGATAACTATTTTGAGCGGAGTCCATGGCACCGCTAAAGGACGTTTGCGTGATGGTACCGCTGACGGCTTCTTCGAAGCAGATCTAAAGGCGTTCGGCGGTATCGATGGCGTTACTGTTTTGGACGCGTCCAAAATGTCGGAGAAGGAAATCAAGGATCATCTGCAGGGAACAGGCACGACTATTTGTGGCTTCTGCAATGGTGATAAAGTAAAGGATAGACTAGAGAAATGACATACTATCAAGATTTGACCGAATACCAATATAATCCGCATGAGATAATTGACGGATCATTGAACATTGGTTGGCTTGGTCCAGATGTTGATTTTTGCCAAGCGCAGGCAAGCGAGGAATTTCTTGATCGGCTCCTTGCTTTTTGTGCGTACTCATACTCTCTGTCGCGCGGTCTCCACTACTGCGAGTTGTGCGATGAGTACGGAATGGAACAATATGACGTTGAGTTTGATGGGAGAATGATGACTTTGGGAACGGCAGAGATCCGCGTCTTGGGCGGGGATGGGACAATTTTCTGTGCGCCCAATCTTATTTATCACTATGTTAAGGACCATCACTACGAACCGCCAGCTGCGTTTCACGAAGCTGTCTTAAACGGCCCGCTTCCAAACTCACCGGAACATAAAGAGCTATTTGATAAACGTGGGTGGGCTTCAGGACCAACCCCACATTTGGTTCCGCTCAGAGGCTCAAACTGATTGGAACGACAGCACTGCAGGTAGGGTGGTGGATAGCCCAAACATCATTCACTGTTACAAAAGTGATGAACTACAAGATATGATTATTGGCTTTTACCAAGAAACTCATAGCTAGCTCTCCAGCCGCACTGCGATCACTAGATCTCGGTCCGCTTGAGCCAGCCATGCCTTTGAAGGGGGTACATGGGACTTGGATCGGATGCGACAGGTCAACACAGCTTGCCTTTGCCATCTTCAAGCAACAGCAGCTCTGAGACCACCTTTCGGCCCACAGCGCCGGTCTGGCGGCAGGTGGGGCAGCCGGTGCCGCCGCAATCGGGGCAGGGGGTGCGTTGCAGGCGTTGGGACAGGACGCCCCGAAGGGTTTCATTGATCAGATATTGCGGCACGCCAAGGTCGCGCAGGCGGGCGATGGCGCCTTCGGCAGTGTTGGTGTGGACCGTTGACAGGACGAGGCGGCCCATCAGGGCGGCGCGGACGGCGTTCTCGGCCGTCTCGGCGTCGCGGATTTCGCCGATCATGACGACGTCCGGATCCTGACGCAGGATGGCGCGCAGGGCGGCGGCGAAGGTCATGTCGATCTCGGGCCTGACCTGCACCTGGTTGATGCCGGTCAGGTTGTATTCGATGGGATCCTCAATGGTGATGATCTTGCGATGATCGGTGTTGATGCGCGAGAGCGCGGTATAAAGCGTTGTGGTCTTGCCGCTGCCGGTCGGACCGGAGACCAGAAAGATGCCGTTGGGCTGGTGGATCATTGCCTCAAGCTGCGCGATTCGCTCAGGCGGGAAGCCCAGCGTGGCCCAATCCAGCACCAGCCGCGATTGGTCAAGGATACGGATCACGACGCTTTCGCCGAATTGCGTCGGCAGGGTGGACAGGCGCAGGTCGATATTGCGACCCCGGACGGTGATCCGGGCGCGGCCATCCTGCGGGCGGCGGTGTTCGGCGATGTTGAGATCAGCCATGACCTTCAGCCGCGATGTGGCGGCGCGGCGATCGGCCTCGGACAGGTGCCGCAGGGGTTCCAGCGCGCCGTCGATGCGCAGGCGGATAACGGCAGAGGCTTCCAGCGCCTCAAGATGCAGGTCCGAGGCGCCCAGATCGACGGCCTGGGTCAGAAGGTCCGTCACCAGCTTGATGACCGGACCGTCATTGGCCAGCGCCTGCAGCCGTTCGACATCGCTGTCGACGGCCTCAGCCGGGGTGGTTTCGGGCTGAGCGGTAAGTTGGCGGATCGCCTCAGCAACTGTGGCAGAGGTGGCGACGGCGGGCCGGATATCCTCGCCCAGATGAAAGGCAAGGCTGCGCAGCCCGTCAATATCCCGCGGATTGGCGGTTGCCACCAGCAGGACACCGTCGCGGCGGGCCACCGGGATCAGTTGGGCGCGGGTCAGGTAAACGGCTGTCAGGCTGTCCGGGGGATCGAAAGCAGGATCAACATCGGCTGCAGTCACAACAGGCATGTCCAGCCAGTCGGCGAGGATAAGGGCGAGCTTCTCCTCGGTGATCAGGCCCAGCTCGACAAGGGTGCGTTCCAGTCGCGTTCCCGACCGTGTGGCGGCGGCGGTTGCCCGGGCGATTTGCTCTTCCGTCAGGCTGCTGCCAAGGGCGGCGATCAGTCCCGCGTCCGAACCTGCCTGTGACCTGAGTGTGGCGATCGTGCTCATTCAACCCTGTTATGCCCTTCAGGCTGTCATTTTCAACGCCAGCGTATTAGGATATGCGGCAAAAGAGAACAGGCTCGTGAATTGGGTGGGGCCTGGGGGCGGCAAGGCGTTGAAAGACAGGATTTTACAGGGCTGGAGCTGGTTTTCCCGCGAGGTGGCAGGGATGCTGCCGCAATGGGTGCGCAGTGTATTTCTGGGCCTGTCCAAGGCGATGCCGCTGCATTTTCACCAAGATGCCGAGAATATATTCGTTGCCAGACGCGCAGTGCTGGCACCGCGTGACCTGTTGCACAAGCCGATCACGGCGCAGGCGCGGGACAATCAGGTTGTCGATGTGATCTATCCGCAGGAGCATTGCCTTGATCGCGATGTTCGGCTGCCGGGCGCGAAAGGCGCTGCGATCGGCAAGATGCTGGCGCTGGATACCCTGCGCGCAACGCCTTTTAAGGAAAACGATATTTACTGGAGTTTTCGGGCTGACGACACCGGTCATGTGACCCAATGGATCGCCCGGCGCGATGATATATCCGCCTTGCGCACGCGTCTGGCTGGGCTTGGCCTGACGGTGTGCAAAGTACTGGTTGAGGGCAATGAACTGGGCAAACCGCTGGCCGATTTCGGTAGGGAAATTGCCGCCCGGACCCGGATCTGGCGTGTGCTGAATGCCGTGTGCCTGCTGGTGCTGCTTGGTCTTTGCGCCTATCGCCTGATCACCCCGGCCTGGCAGGATCAGCAGACGATGGCCGCGCTTGACCGGGAATTGACTGATCTTCGGGCCCAGACCGTTGCCTTGCGGCAGGAGGCAGACAGCCTGCGCCAGGATCTGGCGGCACGCGATGCGCTGGTCAAAATGGTCACAGAACAGGTGCCGCTGGTCCATGCCCTAAGAGAGGCAACCGTTGCCATGCCTGATCAGGTCTGGGTCAATGATCTGACCTACCGGCCGCCGCAGCTGCAACTCAACGGCTCGGTCAGCGGGTCGGCGGCGGAACTGGTGTTGTCCTTGTCTGAGGGAAACCGGCTGCGTAATCCAAGGCTGAACGGGGCTGTCTCGCGGGGGCAGGACCTTCGCGAGCGTTTTGATCTGATTGCCGAGATCGGAGACGCAAAATGACCTTCGCTCGGCGTGTGGCATCCCGTCTTGCAGCCTTGGGCATTCTTGGCCTGATGGCGGGTGCGCTTTGGCTGTTCGCGTTACAACCGATCTGGGCAAGGGTGGAGGCGATTTCCCTGGACCTTGAACGTAAGCAGGACCAGAAACGGCGGCTGGAAGCCTCGCGCATGATGCTGGAAAAAGAGATCGCGGATCTGCAAAGCGGGGATGTCGCGGATTTCGTCTGGAGTGCGGAACAATCCGGCGCACTGACCGCGGCCATCCAGGCACAGGTTGGTGAGATAGCCGCCCGCCATGGGATCCAGCTGCGCTCCATCACGCCAACGGGAACGCGGGAGTTGCCATCGGCGACCGGCACCAGACTTCGGGTCGAAGGCGAGGCCAGTCTTGATGCGCTGTCGATGTTTTTGCAGGAACTGGAATTCCATCAGCCGGTGCTGATGGTGGAACAGGCCATCCTGCGGCGACTAAACCGTCCGGGGCGGCTGATCGAGCAACCCCTTCTGTTCATGCAAATCGAACTGGTCGCGCCCAGCAGAGTTCTGGGAGATGCGGGATGACCCGGCTGGCGCCAATCCTGGGGTCGATTTTTCTGATCCTCGTGACAGGCATAGTTGCAGAATGGGTCATGACCATGAAAGCTGCGCCGCCGCGGATCATGCCTGCCTCTGCGGTGGTGAGTGACGCACCGCAGACACCGCAATCGCAGGCAGCCATTGCGACGGCGCGTCCCGCCTCATACTATTCAGCGATTACGGAACGCCCGCTATTTGAAGTGACACGGCGCCCGGTCCGGCCCGATGCTCCGCCCCCGGAGCCCAAGCCGGAACCTGTGGCTGTTCCTGAACCGGAGCCGGAGCCAAAACCGGTATTTCCGGATGTAGCCCTGATGGGTGTATTGATGACCGGAGACACCCCGCGCGCCCTTTTGGGATTGCCGGGTCAAGACGCAAACTGGATGAGGCAGGGCCAGGAAATGGCCGGTTGGACCGTGACAAAGATCGCGGCTGATCACGTGGAATTCAAAAACCAGGAAGAAGTGGTCTTGCTAGACCTCTACAAGAAGCGAGCAGAATGATGAAACTTCTTAAGGGATTTGCGGCGCTGGCCATTGGCCTTACGCTACTGGGCTGCGTTGAGGAAACCGATGGGGTTCCAAAGCTTCTGGCCAATCAGCGCGCGGGCGCGCGTGCAGGCGGTGGATCAGCCTTTGAGGTATTCCAGTCGCAACTGAATTCGCCGGTCAGCCAGCGGACGCGGCTGGGCAATGATCAATTTCTGGGCCAGACCACAAGCCGTGGCAATCTGTTCGATGTCTCGGACGAAGGGCAGATCAGTCTTAATCTGGTGAACGTTCCGATCGAAGAGGCCGCGCGTGCGGTGCTTGGTGAGGCGCTGAAAAAGAACTATACCATCAAACCTGGCGTTCAGGGGGCGGTCAGCCTGCAAACAACGCGCCCGATGAGCGAGAAAGTCCTGCTGGAGACCTTTCAGACCATTCTGGAACTGAACGGCGCGACCCTGCGCAGCAATTCCAGCGGCGTGATCTCGATCGAGCCGATGTCCGGTGGGACCCGGCGGGTCACGCTGCAGGGGGATCGTGGCATCGGCGCGCGGGTTGTCGCGGTGCCGCTGCAATATGTGGGCACAACCGAGATGACCCGGCTGATCGGGCCTATCGCTGGGGACAGCGTTCAGACCCAGGCCATTCCCAGCCGCAACATCCTGTTGCTGTCGGGCAAACGTGATGACGTCAATGCAGCGATTGAGGCCGTGAACCTGTTCGATGTGGATGTCCTGCAGGGCAAATCGGTCGGGCTTTACAGGCTGCGAGCCGCAGAGCCGGCGGCGGTGATTGAGGAATTGCAGTTCATCTTTGAAAGCGGTGAAGGCGGGAACCTGCAAAATGTGGTGACCTTTGTCCCCTCGGAACGGCTTGGGGCCATTCTGGTGATCTCGTCCCGGTCGCGGTATCTGCCGGAAGCAGAAAAGTGGATCAAGGAACTGGACCGTACTGCTGGCGGGGCACGCCGCCGTCCGGTGGTGTATAATCTGGAGAACCGCTCGGCCGAGGATCTGGCCCCTATCCTGTCAGAAATGATTGACGAAGTTGTCCCGGCTGAGGGGCAGACGGCCTCGGTCGGGAGTCGCCCGCGGGTCATTGCGGATGACACAAAAAATGCCGTCGTGGTCTGGGGCAATGACAGCGAGCAGGACAGCTTTGCCCGGTTGATCCGCTCACTTGATACCGTGCCCGTACAGGTGCTGCTGGAAGCCACCATCGCCGAGGTTTCGTTGAATGACGAGCTTGATCTGGGGCTGCGCTGGTTCTTCCAGCGGGGGAATTTCCGCGGCACGTTTTCGGATGCGTCCAATGGCTCAACCGGGGCCAGTTTTCCCGGCTTGTCCTTTGTTTTTCAGGGGGCCTCTGCTGGTGTGACCCTGAATGCGCTGTCATCGGTGACCAACGTGAATGTGGTCTCCTCGCCATCCATCATGGTTCTGGACAATCAGGAAGCGACCCTGCAGATCGGTGATGAGGTTCCCATCGCCACCAAGCAGGTCGTCGATACGGGCAATGTCAACGCGCCGGTGGTCAATACTATTTCATTCCGCAATACCGGGATCATTCTGAAGGTGAAGCCGCGGGTTTCCTCGACAGGCCGGGTCGTTCTGGATATCGAGCAGGAGGTCAGCAGCGTTGCCAAAACCACGACATCAGGCATCGACAGCCCGACGATTTCACAGCGCAAGGTGACAACCTCCGTCGTGATCAGCGATGGCGAGACGCTTGCCCTTGGCGGGTTGATTGAGGAAAGCAAGGGCACGGTGGTATCCAAGGTCCCGGTTGCGGGGGATATCCCTGTGGTCGGCAACCTGTTTAAGCGCAAAGAGGACAAGCAGGCCAAGACGGAACTGCTGATCCTGATCACGCCGCGTGTGGTGCGCAACGGGTCCGAAGCGCAGGCGATCACTGACGAGTTGCGCCGCCGCATTCCGGGGGCGAACAACACCATACGCAATGGGACGGGACAGGTTGGCGACGGTCACCGCCTGCTGCGCTGAACCTATGCCAAGCTTTCGCTACCTCGGTCTGACACCAGAGGGAGAGAAAGTGCGTGGTGTGGTCGATGCCGCAGACCGTGTCGCTGCACTTGACCGGATCGCTGCGCGAGGCCTGATGCCGATTGATCTGTCCGAAGGGGCCGGGCATGAGGGGCATTGGTGGGACCGAGAAATAAACCTGTTCGGTAAGCCGAAGATCAGCCAACGACATCTGATCGACTTTTTCGGTGCCTTTGCCATTCTTGCAGAGGCACGTGTGCCGTTAAGTGATGCGCTGCGGTTTAGCCGCGCGCAGGTTCAGGACCGCGCGCTGGTGCGTCTTATCCAGAATATGGAACGACGGATCGCTGACGGGACCTCGCTGGCCGCGGCCATGCAGGAAAAGGGGGATGTTTTCCCCGAACGGGTCCGGACCCTGATTGCTGTCGGCGAGGCGTCGAACACCTTAGACACTGCGGCGCGCCGGGCTGTGGATATGCTGATGTCCGAGGCGCAGATCGGGGCCGAGTTACGCTCTGCCCTGATTTATCCGGTTATTCTGCTGGTCATGGCATCGCTGGTTATGGCGCTGGTGATGTTCCATCTGGTGCCGACATTGTTGCCGGTATTTGCCTCGACCGGGGCGGCGGCGCCTGCAACTCTTCAGATCATGGATGCGGTGCGCAAGGCGCTGACGGGCAACTGGGTGATCGTGCTGGCTTGTCTGGCGTTGCTGTTCTTTTTGCTACGGCTGTTCAGCGCGCAATTTGCAGCCTTTGGCCAGCGCCTCGTGGCCCTGATCCCCTGGCTGCGCAGCTACCGGCAGGAACGCGAGACCCTGCGCTTTGCGCGAACATTCGGCCTGATGCTGGAAAGCGGTGCGACGGTGACACAGGCGTTGAAGGCCACCGCAACGGCAATGCCGACGCAGGATTACAGTGCATTGCTATCAGAAACCCGCACGCAGGTCGAGGCGGGGGGCAAGCTGGCAGATACGCTTGGCACCTCGCCCCTGATCCATCCGCTTGTGCAGGGTCTGTTACGGGTTGGTGAACAGACCGACCGGCTGGCTGATGTCCTGTCCACCGCATCTGCCGCATTGTCGAAATCGACCGAGCGTCGCATGCAGACAGCATTGCGCCTGCTGACCCCAGCGCTGACCCTGATCATCGGTCTGGTGGTCGGGGGCATGGTCTTTTCGGTGATCAGCGCCATTCTGGATCTGAATGATGTCGCGCTCTGACGGGTTTACCATCCTTGAGGCGATGGTGTCCCTGGCAATTCTTGCCATGATCATGGGCATATCCATCTCGGCCTATCGGCGCGGCAATCCGGGGCTGGAGTACCGCGCGGCAGTCGGCGAGGTTATCGCGGCTGCCCACGAGGCCCGCAGGCGCGCGATCCGAACCGGAACGGTCGTATCGTTTCGCGCGGCGGCTGAGCCATGCGACGATCCGGCCGACCTGATCTTCTATCCAGATGGCTCTGTGCAGCAGATGGAATTTTGCGTCCTTCTCAATAACCGCCGCAGCACGTTCCGCGCCACCGGCCTGACGGGTGCGGTGGAGTTTGTCGAATGAACCGAAAGGCGGGGTATTCGCTGTTTGAGGTGCTGGTCGCCTTTGCCATCATGGCAATGGTGCTGACGGTGCTTTTGCCGCGTCAGACCCTTTTGCTGCAACGGTCCGTCGGCCTGCAGGATCGGGCCATGGCGCGGGAGTTGGCCTTGTCTGATCTGGCCCGTCTGGGAACTGAACTGCCCTTGCAGCCCGGCCCTCAGGATGTGGGCTATGGCGAATGGACCCTTCGCCGGAATATCTCAGCCCGCGAGCAAATCGGCGACAAAGACGCATTTGACATCAAGCTGGAGGTTTTGGACGCAGGCGATCGCATCCTGACAGAGCTGAGCGTTATCAAGGTTGCCCGATGACACCGCGGTCTGGCTTGTCAGTTCTGGAATTGCTGATTGCGCTGGCAGTGCTGGCCCTGATCGCCGTCGGCCTGTCCGGGGCAATGGGCTTGGGCATACAGGTCTGGGATCGCAGCCGGGCACTGCAGGACACCGAGACGCCGGTTATTCTGCGCCAAAGGTTGCGCGGCTGGATCGAACAGGCCAGCCCGCCATCGCGGCTGACCAGTTTTGCAACCGCGTTCAAGGGCGGGGCGGACACGCTGTCCTTTGTGACATTCGCGGAAACGCCTTTTGCACCGGATGCCGCCGCGCTGCGGGTGCAGGTGGGGCAAACGGACGGTCAGATCGTGCTTAGTTATCAAGAGCTGGACGATGACGGGGTGGTACTGGCGCTTCACAGCTTTCCGATGGTGCAGGCGGATGAGATGCGGCTTGGATACTATGATGCTGATGACGCCGAACGCGGGTGGCAGGCAGATTGGACTGCGACGCATAAGTTGCCCGATCTGATCCGGATCGAGGCTGGCCCGCAGCCGCGCACCGACTGGCCGGTTCTGATCATCGAGACACTACTCTGATTCAGGAACGGGTAAATCAGGGCCGCTTTGTCTTGAAACGCAGTCAGATGTTCATGACCGCAGATCCGCATCCTCGCCCGAACCGCCCCTCGCGCCGTCCGCGCCAAGAGACTGGACAGAAAACCCGGTTCCGTTTCCGGGCGGTACATAGATGTAATCGCGCCCCCACGGGTCTGTCAGGGCTTCCTCCGAGGCGATGTAAGGTCCCGCCCAGGCCGGATCGGCTGCCGGGGCCGAGGTCAAAGCACCGAGCCCCTCTGCCTCTGTCGGATAGCGCCCCATATCGATGTAATAAAGCTGAACAGCTTCGGACAGGGCATCAATCTGCAAACCGGCGGTCTCAGACTTGGCCCGGCCCAGATATCCAATGACGCGCGGCCCCACGACAGCCGCTATCAGCACGAGGATGGACAGAACCACAAGGATTTCCAGAAGGGTGGCGCCGGCCTGCCGAGACCAACGGGCATGCAAGGGTTTGCGGTTTCTCTTCATGCTTAAATCCCCAATGGTCCGAACAGCCAGACGACCCAGGCAAAGAAACAAAGGAATGGACCAAAAGCAATGGGGGAATCGCGCGCGTTGCGATGCATCAGCAAGATAAAGCCGATCCCAGATAGGGCCGCCCCCAGAACCACACTGGCCGGTGCCGAGGGACCCAGCCAGATGCCAATGCCGACCATCAGTTTCGCATCCCCCAGCCCCAGGCCCTCAACGCCCCTGAAACGATGATAACCCCAGGCAAGTGCAGCAAACGCGCCGCCCCAGACCAGCCCACCAAGCAGATGCGCCAGCACGGACCCGCCCAGAACGGCGATCACGACCAGACCCGTCAGGATCAGCAAGGCGGAGACCACATCCGGGATCTCATAGCAGTCCAGATCAACCAGGCTAATCCAGATCAGCAGAACCGCAAGCCCTGTTGAGACAAGCAGACCCGCCGCTGGTGGCGGTGCCAGAAAAAGCAGCGCACCATAGACAAATATGTGAAGGACCAGCTTGGCCAATTCCCTGCGGGCGGGTAAAATGCGGTCATGGGAACCTTGGCTCATCTGCACCCCTCCCGCGGGTTTGCGCTGATCACGGTGCTGGTCTCTCTGGCAACGATTACGCTTTTGTTCGCCGCTGCCAGCACCCTGACACTGACCCGACTGCAAGACAACGCCATCCTGCGTGATCTGAGCCTGCATGAGGTCCGAACCAAGACGATCGCCGCTGTAGCAATGACGCATTATGCTTCAGAGGATGCCGATCTTACCGCACCGTTTTCGGTGCAAATGGAAGGGGAAATCTGGGAGGTGCGCTTGCAGGATGTCTCGGGCCTCGTTGATCTCAACACTGCGTCTCCAGCATTGTTGAAGGTCGTCATCGGGTCCCTTGGCTTGACTCCCAAGGAAACTGAGGCGGCGTTAACCCATCTGCGGACCTGGCGCAGGGAAGGCCACCGCTTGTTGCGGATCAGCGATGCGGCTCGTATCATGAAACTTGATCATCTGCAGGCGCAGAACCTTAGGATGATCGCAACCGTTTTCTCAGGCTCAACAGGTTTCGCCCCCGAAATAGCCCCCCAATCTCTGCTGGAAAGCGTCGCAGGCAGCGGCGCAAGTCGGCGCGATGTTCCCGAGGCATTCAGAAGCCCGGCCCGCAACGCGAATTTCCTGCTGATCATATCGTCAGGGGCATCGGCCAGAACAACCTCCTTTGTTGTGAACAGAGGGCAAGAATCCTGGCGGATACTGGGTATGCAATGACCCAAGCGGATAGTTTTATGTAGCCCAACCATTTCAAAGAATTGATTTTTTTCAGGTCTCAAAACTTTCTCTTGTCAGAAAATCAATCCTGTTGTTAGGCTGCCTAGAGCTTATGTGTTTATGATTGTTTATTCGTTGCCAGACCAAAAGTAACCTTTTTCTCTCAGGGGTTTGACATGTCTCTTTATCGCTTCTTTTTGATCTGTCTTTTTTGGGGATTGGCGAGCATTCCCGGCGCAAGTCAGGCGCAAACAGGCTCCGGACCTGAGATACCAGGTGGACCCTATTACAGTTGGACTATTCTTTTTACCGGTAACCAATATCCACATGACGATCCGGTCGAAGGGTGTTTCTGGCACCAAAGACACTATAATGGCACTCTAGAAGAAGCAATTAAAGTAAACGACGCAAAGTATATCTGCCTATACACCAGCGGCGAGTCGATCGACATCAACAAAAAATGTGCCAGCAACTATGCTTGGCCGGGTACCGCTTGGTGGGGATGGGCGAACGCACCTGCAGATGAAAGTCTCGGCGGACTATGTGTTGGCGAAGATGATCTAGTCGGATGCACAAGCTCGTCTCCAAATACTGGTGCAGGTGGCGATGGATCGATTGCGGGCAATCCAATTGCGACAGCAACCGGCACAAAAATTGAGCGTAATCTAGATTGGTCATCACCCATCGACGCCCGTTTCAAGTTCTCTAGAACATATCGTGGCGACTTCACCATGGCCAACTCACCGATTACTCGGTCGCACAGCCTGGGCTGGGCGTCGAACTGGGAGTTGATGGTTACAGGTACGGTCGGGAAAGACTACATTGTGCATCGCAATGATGCGATGCGATACAAATTTATCGGTGATGGCGCGACCACGCCGAAATTTGGCGGTCATCACTTCTCTCTCCAGACGGACGTCGCATCAGAAAATGGTCGGCATGTCGTTGGTACAGCAGGTGGTAGAACAGAGTATTACTCGACAACAGCAACCGGCGAGAAATCACTTTCCGAGATACGTTGACCGGATGGATACAAAGTGATTGTTAGTCGGGATGCTCAGAACAGGATATCAGAGATTTCTGACAACAAGGGACAGCTGGCACGCTATACTTGGGATGATACTCTGAATACAGAAAATGTTGTTTCTGTTGTTACCCGAATTGAAGTTGATACGAGCTATGATGGTGCGAGCTTTGCCCCCGATGTTTTGATTGATTATGAATACCAGACAGATTCAGTTCGTAAGCAATGGCTCATACTAACCGAAGCTTCCTTGGGAACGCCCGCCCAAACCTCGGAAAAGATTTGGGTCTACAGTTATGACCCAACCGGAACGTCGAGTTTTCCAAAACTGATTGGTATCAGCGACGGTCGGTTGGATGGAAATGGCGTGCCCTTTGACTATGCCACTTTTGCCTGGGATGGTGCGAAGGCAATACGATCTGAGCACTTTGGGGGCGCTGAGCGTACCTCACTTTCCTATACCTCTGACACGACAACCCAAATCACCAATTCACTTGGCAAGCAAAGCGTAGTCACATTTGAAGAAGTCGAAGGTCGAAAACGACCAATTAGCGTGGAAGGTATCGCGACGCCGAATTGCCTTGGGACCACAAAATCAATCGACTACACACCGAACGATGCACAAGCCCCTCAGGGCATGGTGTATTCCCGGACGCATCGCAACGGCACTGTGACGACCTATGAGCGGGATGCGCGGGGTCTAATCGAAAAGATGACCGAGGATGCAGGCGGCGCGGACGAGCGGGTCACGACCTACACCTGGCACGCCACCCTGCGCCTGCCGCTGACCCGCGAAACCTCGCAAATGCGCGAGACCTTCACCTATGACGCCGACGGTACGATGCTGACCTACACGCAGGAGGATATCCTGAACGGCAGTCCGGATTTTGGCGAGCAGCGCACGACGACTTACTCCTACACCACCAATGCGGCCGGTCTGAAACTGCTGCAAAGCGTTGATGGTCCGGGTTTGGCTGCAGATGGCGTGATCGACATCACGACCTATACCTATGACGCCCAAGGACACCTGCAGAAGGTCACCGATCCGGTGGGCAACTTCACCGAAATCCTCGCCCGCGATGCTTTTGGAAACCCATCGCAGGTTCTGGACCAGCGCGGCCATCAATGGAACTTTACCTATGATGTGCGCGGCCGAATGACGAATATGCTATTTAGGCCAGGTGTCCACGATTGGGAGTGGAGATATGCCTACGATGCTGCGGGCAACATGATCTCGATGACCAACCCGCGCAATTTCGTCTGGACCTATGAATATGACGGGGCCAACCGTCTGATCTCGACCACGGATCCGTTACAGCACAAGGCGAGCTATACCAATGACGCCATGGGCAACGTGACCCAAACGACCTATGCGGAAGGTCAGACAACGACCTTTATGGAAAGCAGCGTTTTTGACGAACTGGGGCGGCTGACATCCACCCTTGGCGGCGCAGGTCAGATCCATAGCTTTGCCTATGATCTTGAGGATAACCTGACCACGGCAACCGATCCGGCCAATAATAACTTTATCAATCTCTATGATAGGCTGAACCGTCTGCGCGGGACCGTCGATCAGGCGTCGCACCAGACCGACCTAACACTGGATGACGCCGGCCAGACCACCGCTCATACGGACCCGCGGGCCATCACCACCAGCTTTACCTATAAGGCCTAGATGGCCCGAAGCTGCATATTTGGGCTTTTGGTGGAACAAAAGGCGTACAAAGCCCGACTCATGAACGCTGCAGATACATCGCAACGTTATCGGCTGGAAACTTGAAGCCT
>NZ_JBTLNE010000047.1:0-29964 GCF_054457435.1 Halovulum sp. GXIMD14793
CTTTCCCCATAGACACCGCCCAGCCCCCGCAGCTTCCTCCCTGAGAGATTTTCCAACGCGGACCACACTCAGGCCAAGCCGAAACCGCGCACCCTGGCCCGCATCAGAAAATCTTCATCTTCTGGAACTTTCGCTGCTGTGAGTGCGAACGTCCGCTCCCCCTGCCCCGCAAAGCCAGCCAGAGCTGCGATGTGTGAGGTCTCCGCCCTGTCAGGCTTTGCTACCGTCATCGCTTTTGGTGACATTCCTGCTTTGCACACCCGGTGACATTTCTGGATGGTTGCAACAGCGTGATAGTGGAGTCACAAACGAAGTGCAACTTCTGTATAAAAACAGTATGTTGCATGAAGTTGTCAAATGGGCCGTTGTTACCTTCATCTGAATCTTTCAGCCATGAAACAATCTATAGGTTTACCTATTCAAAGGAAGGAAAAACAGAACAGCTTTATAAGAATCGGCCAACCCTTGCCACCTTATCCGCCAGAAGCAATTTCGATTTCATCCGACACAGCTTGATACCACTTCATTGAGTAAAGTGGACTTCTGCTATCACCAACATTTGGGAGCATCCATGACCAGAGACGAAATCCGCGTATGGATAGATCAAAACCTTTCCGGACTTGTAACGACCGAAGACGGTTACGATCTTTATTGGTTTTATGATCCTGATTGTGCCACCGTTCCTGAACGCCGCATGCCGTTCGCAACCCTGATGACAACCGACAAGCAAGACTCTGCTTCAAACCTCAGCCGCGAGGGTATCTACCGACTGAATATCAGCGTTGCGAGCCAAACCTACGAAGAGAGTTTTGGCACTCCGCCTAAAGCTGATTGGAGCAAGCCATTTGTGGATACAGGACATGACTTCACGGCACTCGATCGCCTGATGCCCCATCCCGTCTACGCCTCGATGCACTGGGTGTGTGTGCTCAATCCGAGTTCAAGCACCTTCGCGACAATCAGGCCGCTCATGCTCGAGGCATATGAGCTAGCCGCAATAAGGTATAGGCGCCCCACGAGTGACGGCTAGCTACCGCCACGTTCTTGAGAGACGAGATAATTTTGTTCGTCGGATCAAGCCGACATTAGCCGCGTCGCAGCAATCGCCCAGAACCTCCGCAAACTGGCCAAGGTTTTTCCTGCACCGCAGCAAACACGAAAAACCTGATCAGAAAGGTGTTTGCGACCCGTGCAGCGCCCCTCTTAGTGCGCTAAAGCGTTTCGGGATAAACCTAAGACACAAGCTTATCCCGAAACGCAGTGATAAGCCGATAGGGTGTACGCGTTTCGATTTTATGCGATGTCTCAAGGTAAACTCGAAACGCTTTAGCAACACGTTGTTTTTCCACAAAAACGGCGCAAACCGTCATTCGCCGCATAGCGCTCTAAAGTCTGCTTCCCCTGCCCCCGCAAAGCCAGCCAGGTCTGCGATATATGAGATCTCCGCCCTGTCAGGCTTTGCTTACCCTTTGAATGTTGGAAGCATAGCCAAGTGGGATATGATGACGGAACGGGTTATTGCACTTCAACGTGAATCAACAGATAGATAGCTCCCTGCAAGCCAGGCAACTACGGCACACACGACAAACAGGCCCCCGCCCAACCAGATAGACCCTTGCGCATCGGAGCATTGAATGCCGGGACACCGGAGTTGGGCATCAAGGAAGGCCGCACTGCCTACCAAAGCAAAAACGGCCGCGCCGATAATTGCGGCAACCAAAATAAAAACCCATAATCGATATCTCAGCATAACCGTAGTCTTCTACCGCTTTGGCCACTTTCTGGGTTTCAGGTGCTTGTCCAGTTTGGTTACGGAGCGCTCTTTCTTGTTTTTGTATGGATTATCGCCCGAACGCAGCATCAGGCGGATCGGTGTGCCGGGCATGTCGAAGTCGCGGCGCAGGCCGTTGACCAGATACCGGCGGTACGAGTCCGGCAGCGCATCCGGGATCGAGCAAAACAGCGCAAAGCTGGGCGGACGGGTTTTGACCTGCGTCATGTAGCGCAGCTTGATCCGGCGACCGCCGGGCGCGGGTGGCGGGTGCATTTCGACCTCTCCGGCCAGCCATTTGTTCAGCCTTGCGGTTGAAATACGGGTGTTCCAGACAGCATAGGCCTCGAGGATCGCATCCCGCAACTGGTCCAACCCGCGGCCCGTAACGGCCGAGACCATGACCACCGGCGCGCCTTTCAACTGCGGCAGAAGCCGCGCAAATTCCTCGCGCAACTCTTTAGCTTTACCGGATTTATTCTCCTCAAGGTCCCACTTATTCACCGCAATGACGACCGCCCTGCCCTCACGTTCCGCCAAATCAGCAATCCGCAGATCCTGTTGTTCAAATGGTACCTGAACATCCAGCAGCACGACCACGACCTCGGCGAATTTTACGGCGCGCAGACCGTCGGAAACCGACAGTTTCTCCAGCTTTTCCTGCACCTTAGCCTTCTTGCGCATCCCGGCGGTGTCAAAGATGCGGAACGGACGCTGCCCCCAGCTCAGTGAAACAGCGATAGAGTCGCGGGTGATCCCTGCCTCGGGGCCGGTCAGCAGGCGGTCTTCGCCCAGTATCTTGTTGACTAGTGTGGATTTTCCGGCGTTTGGGCGTCCAACAACGGCGATCTGAACCGGCTTATCATCGGGAACTTCTGCCGCATTGCCGTCTTCGTCCACGCTGTTGTCCAACGTGATCTCTGTCATGGGTGCATTCAGCGCGTGTTGCTCCGCCAAAGGCTCAAGAACACGATACAGGTCTTCGAGACCTTCGCCATGCGCCGCAGAGAGTTGTAAAGGATCGCCAAGGCCGAGCGAGAACGCCTCGTAAAATCCCCCCTCCCCCGCTTTTCCCTCGGCCTTGTTGGCGGCAAGGATAACGTGGGCGGCCCGTTTGCGCAGAATCTCGGCCAGGGCCTGATCGGTAGGGGTCACGCCGACACGCGCGTCGATCATGAACAGGCAGATATCGGCCATGTCCACCGCGCGTTCCGTCAGTTTACGCATCCGGCCCGGCAGGCTGTCATCGATGGCATCCTCCAGCCCGGCTGTGTCGATGACGGTGAAGCGCAGCTTGCCCAGCCGTGCCGCGCCTTCGCGCAGATCACGGGTCACACCGGGCTGGTCATCGACCAGCGCCAGTTGTTTACCGACCAAACGGTTGAACAGGGTCGACTTGCCGACATTGGGGCGGCCGACAATGGCAAGTGTAAAGCTCATGCGCGTTCCACGGGGTTTGTGAAGCCCGCCTCCTAACGGATCGCGGGCCTATTGGAAAGCGTGCAATGATCCGTTGCGCGAGACAATATACATCACGCCATCAGCCACCGCCGGCAAAGAGGCCGCCCCGCCAGGCAAATCCACCTCGCCCGCGGCCTTGCCGGTGCGGGGATCAAAGCTGCGCAATTTGCCATCGCCGGAGGCCACCCAAAGCCGCCCACCCGCCAGGATCGGACCGAAATGCGGGATCGCCTCGCGCTTGCGGCTGGGGTTGGTCCATTCTGGTAGATCCGTGCGCCAGATCGCCTGCCCGGTCTCGGCATCGATCCGCACAAGCTGGCCGATATCCGACACGATGAAGACCGAACCGCCAACAGGCACCGCTGGGCTGTAGGCCCCATCACGATGCGTCCAGAGCCGCTCGCCCGAGCGGCGGTCAAGCTGGACCAGACGTCCGGATTGGCTGGCCGCGTAGACCAGATCGAAATCAACCACCGGATCGCCGGAGATATCCTTGATGTTAGAGCGTACCAGTTCGCGCCGCCCGCCGGTAATCGCCGCCGACCATACCCGGCGACCCGAGCGTGTCAGCACAGCCACCACCTCACCCGACTGGAACGGGATCACCGCCACAGGGCCGCGAATGGCCGGGCTTGCACCACCCAGCAGACCGGCCCCAAGACCGGCCCCTTGCACGCGCCAGTCCAGCGCACCGGTTTCCAGATCAAGCCCATAAGCGATGTCGTTACGGGCAACGACCACAACCCTGTCATCCGCCACAGCCGGGGCAGACCGAATGGTCGCATCAACCGATTGCCGCCACAGTATTTCACCGCTTGTCGGGTCAAGCCGCAGTACCTCGCCAAAGCCGGTTGTCGCAATCAAAGCGCCAGCATCATAGGCCAGCCCGCCGCCAAACCCCTCAGGCGCGCGCTCACCCTCACGGGTCACACCCGTGGTCCACAACACGCGGCCTGCGGTGCTGACCGCTGCAACATTCGCGCTTGCATCCAGCGTAAAGATACGGCCATCCGCCACAATCGGGGCCGCCGTGATCCGCGTGCGCCGTCCGCTGCCCGCCCCGATCGACGCCGACCAGCGGCGTGACGGACTGGCGGACAGGACAACATTGCCCAACATATGTGTTTGGTTGCCCTGAAGATGGGTCCAATTGGCATTGCGACGCGCCGCCGGAATGGCGATGTTCGGCACCTCGCCGGTTGTTTCTTGTGTGGCCTCAACCGGACGGATCGGCTCGCGCTCTCCGGGCAGGATAACCTCGCGCTCGGAACAGGCGGTGAGGCTCAGCGCAACAAGGGCAACAACGCGAAGGCGGTTCGGGAAAAGGTACATCATCTGAGATCAGCCGTTCGCAGTGTCATCAGTGTTTTCGGGCGCACGGGGCTCACTGCCCAATGCGGTCAGCATTTGCCGGGCGCGCTGCTGCACGCCAAGCAGTATACCGTCAAGCTCAAGGATGTCTTGAAACGTGCTTATCGCAGCGTCGGCCTCACCCGCCTGCAGTTGGGCCAGGGCGCGCTGTTCCATCGCCAGAGACTGCAATGGGTGGCCCGGCACGGACAACTGTTCCAGGATTGCAGACCGCTCATCCTCGGGCAGCGCATCGCCGCCGAGCATGGCCATCTTCAGCCGTGCCGTATCACGCCATGTCTGCGACAGACCGGTATCCAGCGCCAGATCGCGCAGGACACCGATTGCCTTTTCGCGATCCTTGTTCTGTTCATGCGCCGCAGCCAGCTGAAACCGGACCAGAGGTGCGGTCTCTGCTGCATTTGGCAGCAGCGTCTCAAAGGCCGTTACCCGGTCTTTCGGCTCTTCCAGCTGTAGCGCCAGAATGATGGCATCGCCCCGTTCCTCGGCGGCGGCCTGTGCGCGATGCTTCAGATATTCATTCAGGCCCGATCCGCCGATAATCAGGATCAAAACACCGGCCACCAGCCATGAATATTTCTTCAGGACCTTAAAAAGCCGATCCCGGCGAACCTCTTCGGTTACCTCGTCGAGAAAGGAATCATTCTCTGACACAACATCACTCCTGCCAAAAACCTGCCGGACCATAAACCGGGGCGTGACCGGATGCCAAGTCGCATTCCCCCCAAGAACCGGCAGCACTGTCACAAACCACCGGAAATTTTAAGCTTTGGCTTGAAGTCCTAGTAAGAACTGCTTACTTGAGCCGAAATTGACTTTTGTTGCGGGGCTCGCAACTTGTCAGTTGAGATGAAGTACCGGACGTGCTGGTGGTGTGTGATGTCCTTTGACCGTCTGCGCGGAACCTTTGGCTGATTGGACCATAAAATGCGATTGATGCCGATCCTGACTGCCAGTCTTGTGGCGACAGCATTGTTTGGGGCGATCATGAAGCGCGACGAGTTGCGCGCTTTTGCCATGACTTATCTTGAGGTTCCTGAAGAGGAACTGGCGGATGAGGCTCCCACAACCGAGGAAAATAACCCCAAACCTGAGGGTGTTTCGGTCGTTGTCCGTCGCTCGGTTGCTGAAACGGTGGAAAGCGGGCTGAAACTCAGCGGCAGGACTGAGGCTGCACGCAATATTGAGGTTCGGGCAGAAACCAGCGGTCTGGTGGTCTCGGAGGCGATCCGAAAAGGAGCCAGCGTGGCCGAGGGGGACGTTCTGTGCCACCTTGATACCGGTACGCGCGAAGCCTCGCTTGCGGAGGCCAAAGCGCGGCTTGTTGATGCGGAAAACAAGAACAGAACTGCGCAAAAACTTGCCGAGCGCGGTGTGTCGTCCGAAACCGCCGCAATTTCTTCAGCTGCGGCCCTTGAGGCGGCGCAAGCGATGGTGTCGCAGGCCGAGAAGGAAATTGACCGCCTGACCATTCAGGCCCCTTTTGCCGGTGTTCTGGAGAGCGATACGGCGGAACTCGGCACCTTGCTGCAACCCGGCGCGCCCTGCGCAACATTGATCACGCTGAACCCGATCCACATCGTCGGCTTTGTGCCGGAAACCGATGTTGAAAAGCTTTCGCTTGGCTCCGAGGCTGGCGCGCGGCTGAGCACTGGGCGCGAAATTCTGGGCAGGGTGACCTTCATTTCGCGCGCCGCGGATCCGCTGACACGGACGTTCCGGGTCGAGGTTGAGGTGCCGAACCCCGATACCTCCATCCGTGATGGGCTCAGCGCCGATATCTTGATCGCCCTTTCCGGCGGGATCGGGCATTTCCTGCCGCAATCCGCCCTGACCCTGAATAATGAGGGGCAGTTGGGCGTACGCATCAACGAAAACGGCGTCACGGGGTTCACGCCGGTCAGTGTTATCCGCGATATGGCCAGCGGCATTTGGGTTGCCGGTCTGCCAGAGACGGTCGAAGTCATTGTCGTGGGTCAGGATTTCGTCACCGAAGGCAGCCCGATCCGGGTGACCTATGAAGACGAGGTCAACCAATGACAGGTTTGGTCGACTGGGCCTCCAGCCACGCCCGCATGATCATCGCGATGGTGGTCCTGTCGATCGCGGCAGGGGTGATGTCCTATGTTGGGCTGCCAAAAGAGGGGGAGCCGGATATCGACGTACCGATCCTCTTCGTTTCGGTGCCCTTCCCCGGCATCTCGGCAGAGGACAGCGAAAAGCTGATCGTCAAACCGCTGGAAACCAAGCTGCGCGATCTTGACGGCCTGAAAACCATCAACGCCAACGCCTCCGAAGGCTATGGCGGTGTCCTGCTTGAGTTCGAGTTTGGCTGGGACAAGGGCAAAACGATTGCCGATGTCCGCGACAAGGTCAGTCAGGCCGAGGCGGAATTTCCCAACGGCGCAGAGCAATACTCCATCAACGAGATCAACTTCTCGGAGTTTCCAATCCTGGTCGTATCGCTGTCCGGTGCGGTGCCTGAGCGTACCTTGCTGCGGGTCGCAAAGGAGCTGCAGGACGAGGTAGAGGGACTCGAAGCAGTGCTGGAGGCCGGTCTGGCCGGGCATCGGGACGAAATGGTAGAAGTGGTGATCGACCCCCTGAAACTGGAAAGCTACAACGTCACCGCAGGTGAATTGATCAATGTCGTTGTCAACAACAACCGCCTGATTGCCGCCGGTGAGATCAAGGGTGAAAGCGGCTCGTTCTCGGTCAAGATCCCGTCTGCGTTTGATGACGTTTTAGATGTCTATGCCCTGCCGGTCAAAACCAATGGTGACCGGGTCATAACGCTGGGCGATCTGGCCGATATAAGACTGACCTTCGAGGATCGCAGCGGCACCGCCCGCTACAATCAGGACCCCACGGTCGCGCTGCAGGTGGTCAAGCGTAAGGGATTCAACGTTATTCAGACCTCCCAGATTGTACGCGAGACCGTGACCGCTGCGGTTGAAGAATGGCCGCAGGAATTGCGTGATGCGATCCGGGTGGATTTCTCGATGGATACCTCGGTCGAGGTGGACAGCATGGTCAGCCAGCTTGAGGCCTCAGTCCTGACGGCGATTGCGCTGGTGATGATCGTGGTTCTGGGCTCGCTCGGTATCCGCTCGGCCCTGCTGGTCGGGTTTGCGATCCCGACCTCGTTCCTGCTTTGCTTTGCGCTCCTGTCGGTCTTTGGCATGGCGATTTCGAACATCGTTATGTTCGGGCTGATCCTTGCGGTCGGTATGCTGGTCGATGGGGCCATCGTTGTCGTGGAATATGCGGATAAAGAGATCCAGCGCGGCATCGGTCCGATGACAGCCTATCGCCACGCTGCAAAACGCATGTTCTGGCCAATCGTATCCTCAACCGCGACCACGCTTTGCGCGTTCCTGCCCATGCTGTTCTGGCCGGGTATTCCGGGCGAGTTCATGGGCAACCTGCCTGTGACCCTGATCTTTGTTCTGTCCGCATCGCTGGTCGTTGCCTTGATTTTTCTGCCGGTGATCGGCGGCGTCGCAGGTCGGATGTCGCGGACAATTCATCATATATCGGATGGATTGCGCCGCCGGGTGCCGTGGATCTTGCGGGCTATTTTGGCCATCGGCCCTGCCATCGGTGTCTTTTACGCCTTTCTCTACATGTTCCTTCCGGGTGGCCCGATGGCCCCGGGACCCGATGGCGAGCTGGTACAGCGCGGATCCTATCTGATGCTTGGCCTTTTGGGGCTGATCGCGGCATGGCTGGCCTTGTCCGTGCTGGGCGCCTCGCTGATGCCGCAGCGGCGTGAGGCTGTGGGAAAGGCGGGCTACAAACGCAGCCGTTTCGGCCGCATCATTCACTTTATCGCCGGCAATCCGATCATGCCCTTTGTCTCGGTCGGTTTGGTCATCGGCTTTGTAATGTCGGTGTTTTCCTATTTTGGCGAAAACAACTACGGTGTTGAGTTTTTTGTCGAAACTGAGCCAGAGCGCGCCATCGCCTATGTCCGTGCCCGGGGCAATCTCAGCCTTGCGGAAAAGGACGCCTATGTCCGTCAGGTCGAAGAGATCATCGTCAATGTCCCCGGCGTCGAGTCGGTGTTTGCGTTTGCTGGGTCTGGCGGTCTGAACCAGAATTCAGGCGGCGCAGAGGCCCCGAAAGATGCCGTTGGACAGGTGCAGATCGAACTGGATGGCTGGCAGGAACGGTATGCTCTGGGGGAGAAAGGCCGCGGCGGCTACATTCTGAACGAGATCAACCGCCAACTGGCGAATGTCCCCGGCATTCAGGCCGAAATCTCAGAACAGGCCATGGGACCCGCCAGCGGCAAACCCCTACATCTGCGTCTGAAATCAAGCAACTGGGAAGACTTGCAAGCAGCCACCGCCCTCATTCAAAAGAGATTTGAGGCTGATCCGCTTTTGAAAGAGGTTGAGAACACCCTGCCCCTGCCCGGCATCGACTGGCAGATTGATGTCGATGTTGAAACCGCAGGACGTTTTGGCGCCGATGTGGCAACTGTCGGGGCCATGGTGCAGCTGGTCACGCGCGGTCTGACCGTGGACACAATGCGCGTTGACAGTTCGGACGAAGAAATCGACATCCGGGTCCGCCTGCCCGAAGAGGACCGGATCCTTGCCACCCTTGATACCTTGCGCGTGCGCACCCGCGAGGGGTTGGTGCCGCTGTCAAACTTCATCTCCCGGCAACCGGTTCGCAAGCTGGGACAGATCGAACGCACGGATGGCCAGCGCTATTTCGACGTGAAGGCAAATATCGTCGACGATATGGTCAAGCTGACCGAGGTGATCGAGGAAAACACCAATTCCGCTGAGGAAGACGCACCTGCGGTTGAGCCGAAGGTCGAGTTTTTGCCTGCCAAAGATCTGGAAACAGATGAGGTCTGGCAGGCTCGTCTGGCCGATGGCAGCTGGAAACAGGCTGTGGTCAATCCGAACGAACGTATCGCCGCCCTGACAGAATGGCTGGAGGAGACGACCCCCCTGCCCTCGACCGTCAGCTGGGAATGGACCGGCGACCAGAAGGATCAGGAAGAGAGCGGCGCATTCCTGATGACCGCGTTTACGGGTGCCCTGGGCCTGATGTTCATCATTCTGCTGGCGCAGTTCAACTCGGTATACAATTCCATTCTGGTGCTGACAGCCGTGGTTCTGTCGGTCACCGGCTGTCTGATCGGGATGCTTGTGATGGAACAGCCATTCTCAATCATTATGACCGGAACCGGGATTGTCGCGCTGGCAGGCATCGTTGTGAACAACAACATCGTGCTGATTGATACCTATCAGGAATTCAGCCGCTATATGCCACGGATCGAGGCGATCACCCGCACGGCCGAGGCCCGCATCCGCCCGGTTCTGTTGACCACCATCACCACAATGGCCGGGCTGGCTCCGATGATGTTCGGCCTGTCGGTCGATTTCGTGAATGGCGGCTTTACCATCGACGCGCCAACCTCGCTGTGGTGGAAGCAGCTGGCCACAGCCGTTGTCTTCGGCCTTGGCCTGGCAACGGTCCTGACCCTTGTTGTCACCCCAGCCCTGCTGGCCGTGCGAGTCTGGGCAACGAAGGGGGCATATGGCTTTGGAATACGCCTGCTGGCCATCGGCAGCGGACGCAATGGCAAAGCAGCCCGCGATCTGCGCCTTGCACGCGCTGCCAAACGCCGCCCGGCGCAAGACGTTCAATGGGAACACGAAATACCCCCGCTCCGCCTGCGGCACCCGATCTTTGCCGGGAAACCAAAAGCGGCAGAGTGATGAACCGGAGGACGGTTATCGGTGTCTTGGGGCTGGCCGCAGCGGCGGTACTTTCAGCGATAGTCCTGCACCCTGCCCTGATCCGCACACGTCTGGACCACGCCGCCCGTGTCTTTCTTAAAGCGTTTCGAGTTTACCTTGAGACCTCACATAAAATCGAAACGCGTACGCCATATAGGCTTATCACTGCGTTTCGGGATAATCCTTTGGCTCAGGTTTATCCCGAAACGCTTTAACGAAACATTGTCGACACCCAACGTATCTCTCGACGCGGCGAAATATGAGGCCGCCGTCCTGCCTTTTGGCGATCCAGCAGCAATCTGGACCCTGCAAACCTCAGACATCGCACGGCTTAAGACTGCGGCAGAGCGCAAGATGGCCCCGGCTGACCTGAGCGACAGAGACTGGTTCGCCAGCGCCGTGATCGAGGCTTTCGGCGCAGAGCCAGCCAAGACCGACACGTTGCGTCTCTATCGCACAGACACCAGTTTGGGGCCGGGCACGGTCTGTCCAGATGACCAATGCGCTGTTTATCTGATGATGAATGACGCAGATGCCTGGCTTCAGATTATCTCATTCTGAGGCGCAAAGATCTGCCGACCCGCAACGCTGGGGTATGTTGAGATACCTTGAAAGTTGATTAGCATAGACCGTTGATCATTCGGATATGGGCTCAACAACCGTCATCCGCAGCGGAACGTCACGTTGTCTATCTATTGATGATGTGTTTTTGACAATACGATCAGAACGACTTGCTTGTATGGGATTCGAACAATGCAAAACAGTTTCTATCGGCGCACAGCCTTGATTGCTCATACTCTGCTTTCGGCGGTTTTTGCTCTCCCCCTATCCGCACAGGAGATCGTTCACCGCGATGACCTCCAGACGGTGTTTGACCAGCAAAGTGTTAACGGCGGGTTCGCCTCGTTCAACGTTGCTGAAAACCAGCTGACAGTGGTCAATTCTACACGCGCTGAACACCGCTATATCCCAGCCTCGACCTTCAAGATCGTCAACAGTCTGATCGCGCTGGAAACCGGTGTCGTAGCCGATGAGAATGAGATTGTTCCCTACGGCAGCAAGCCCCAACCCATCGAAGAATGGGAGGCGGATATGTCCTTACGTGATGGCATCAGCATCTCGAACGTTCCGGTGTTTCAGGAAATCGCACGGCGCGTCGGCCTACCGCGCTATGAAAAATACTTGAAAATGTATGGCTTCGGGAATCAACAGGTCGGAAGCGATGTGGAGATGTTCTGGTTAACCGGTCCGCTGAAAGTCAGCGCCACCGAGTATGCGTATTTTCTCAGCAAGCTCGCCACCGGAAATCTGCCTGCAAGCCCTGAGAACCAGGCGATAGTCCGCGATATCATCCGCCTAGAGGCCAAAGGGACAGCAGTTCTCTATGGCAAGACCGGCTGGACCACATATCCCGACCCTGACATCGGGTGGTTTGTCGGATGGGTGGAACGTGATGGCGATCTGACTACATTCGCGCTCAATATCGACATTCGACATCGGGATGATGCCGCGAAACGTATTGTCTTAGCAAAAGCCTTACTTGCAGAGCTTGGAGTTTATTGACACGCTAAGGCGTAAAAAGTGAGCAGAAGGCCCCGCCAGACTGGCGGGGCTTTCTATTTTCGAACAAGACTTACTCGGCCGTTCCAGCCTTGAAGAACATCGTTTCACCGGAATGATCATCAACGCTGTTACTGTCGGTGGACACCACATGATGCCATCCTCGGCAGTAACCAAACCTCCGATCTTGTCCAGTGCGTAGCTGACGGTAGAGGCCAGCAAACGCAGATCCGGCAGTCAGTGACAGAACTGACGGCAGGCAGCGGTAACGATAGATCATGGGGCTTACTTGTTGGAAACTCCATAGGGCTTCGCAGCGACCAAGACGCTTTGATAGCAAATGGATGAAACCGATCCCCGAATTGACGACCGGCGGCATAGGTCGCATCGTGGCGCAATGACACGCGAGAAAATGATCATCTGCATCGCCGGACCGACTGCCTCGGGTAAGTCGGGTCTGGCGCTGGCCTTGGCCCGGCATATTGGGGCCGATATCATCAATGCAGACGCGCTGCAGGTTTATGCCAACTGGCGGATTCTAACCTCCCGACCGCCAGAGTCAGACCTGCAGATCGCGCCGCATCGCCTGTACGGGCATGTCGCGCGCGAAACCACCTATTCTGTCGGCGCCTGGTTGCGCGATATCGCCCCCCTGCTGGCCGCGCCCGGACCGCATATCATTGTCGGCGGCACGGGGCTTTATTTTACCGCGCTGACCAACGGTCTGGCCCAGGTGCCGGAGGTGCCGGGCGATATCAGGCTGGAAGGCGACGCATTGCGGCGCAGCGCAGGGGCTGAGGGATTTCTAAGCTACCTAGCGCCGCATGATCCCGTGATCCTGACCCGGATCGACACACAAAACCCCATGCGTCTGCAACGCGCGTGGGAGGTACACCGCGCCACCGGCCGTGCGCTGTCAGATTGGCAGGATCAGACCGGCCCGCCGCTGGTCCCACCCCAGGATGCGCTGCGGCTAAAGCTGATGGCCCCGCCTGACTGGCTGACACCGCGTATCGAGACCCGGTTCGATCAGATGATCGACGAAGGCGCACTGGAGGAATGCCGTGCCAATCTGCAAGGCTGGGACCCCGAACGCCCCTCGTCCCGCGCTTTGGGCGGGCCCGAGATGATCCGCTATCTGCAAGGCCAGATGACGCTGGAGGCGGCGATTGAACAGGGCAAGATCGCAACGCGTCAATATGCGAAACGGCAGCGAACCTGGTTCCGGTCGCGCATGGCTGACTGGCAGGAGATTGAGGCGTCGAAGTTAGATCAGGCCACAGTAAACCGTATTATTTCAATGACCTGAACGGAAGTCTTGAAACTGATTGCGTTGCTTGGTTGTCCAGGCAACAGACAGATGATAGCCGGTTTCGTCCTGATGTTCGGACTGCACCAGATCATGTTCGAAGAGCCAGGACCGCATCCGGCCTTCCGCAAAGCCAAGATCGACGGTTTCCTGCGTTGTCGGCTCCGCCAGAGACACATCAATCGCTTCGCAAAGCGCGTCCATGCCCTGCCCTGACAATGCGGAAAGCGCGATCTTTTGCGGGTCACGGTCGGCCGCATTGAGGACCGCTTTGGCCTGATCCGGCGACAGCAAATCCAGTTTGTTATGTACCTCGATCATGCTGCCCTGAACCGCTTCGCCCAGCCCCAGTGTCTCAAGGATATCGAGCACGTCTTCGGCCTGCACCTCCGTTTCGGGGTGCGAGATATCGCGGACATGAACCACCAGATCGGCATCCAAAACCTCCTCCAGCGTGGCGCGGAAGGCGGCGACCAGTTGTTTCGGCAGGTCCGAGATAAAACCAACCGTGTCCGTCAGAATAACCTCACGCCCCGAGGGCAGCGCAACACGGCGCATGGTCGGGTCAAGTGTTGCGAACAGCATATCCTTGGCCACCACATCGGCACCGGTCAAGCGATTGAACAGGCTCGATTTCCCAGCGTTGGTGTAGCCGACAAGCGCGACAATCGGGAACGGCACCTTCTTGCGCGCGGCACGATGCAATTCGCGGGTTTTGACCACCTTGGACAATTGCCGCCGGATGCGGGTGATCTGTTCGGCGATGGCGCGCCGGTCAGCCTCGATCTGGGTTTCACCGGGGCCGCCAACAAATCCAAGCGCGCCGCGCTGGCGCTCCAAGTGTGTCCAACTGCGGACCAGACGTGATTTCTGATAGATCAGATGCGCCAGATCGACCTGCAACACCCCTTCGCGTGTCTGGGCGCGATCACCGAAAATCTCAAGGATCAGCCCGGTCCGGTCCAATATCTTGACCTTCCAGAACTTTTCCAGATTGCGCTGCTGGATCGGTGACACGGGGCCGTCAATGATCACAAGACCCGCTTCAAGATCAGCGCATAGCACCTTGATCTCATTCACCTTACCGGTCCCAAATAACGTTCCGGCCTTGGGCGCGTTTACAGGCACGACAAAAGACGCGACGACCTCCAACTCCGGCAAGGCCTCAGTCAGAGAGACGGCTTCTTCCAATGCAAGATCAGGGCTGCGGCGGCTTTCGCTGCGGCCCAGATCAGGATGCAGGACAAGTGTTTTCAAGTCAGGCTTGATCCTCGCCCTCATAGAGGGACACGGGCTGTGATGGCATGATCGTCGAGATCGCATGCTTGTAAACCAGCTGGGACTGACCGTCCCGGCGCAGAAGCACACAGAAATTATCGAACCAGGTGATCACGCCCTGAAGCTTCACACCATTGACCAGAAAGATGGTCACAGGGATTTTCGCTTTGCGAACATTGTTCAGGAAAGCATCTTGCAGGTTCTGTTTGTCGGCAGCCATTCTATCAGCCTTAAGTTTTGTAAAGCCGCCCAAACGCGGCTCTATTGTTGTTGTTATTCACGTTATGGGACCGCCGGACACGAATTTCCAGTGAAAACCGGGGAAAAAAGTGAACAGAGGGTGATAAATTGGTGTTATTTGCGCCAATAACCGGGATTGAATAGGGCGATCACCACCAGCGTCTCCAGACGTCCAAGGATCATTGCCGCACACAGAACGGCTTGGGTCGCACCATCAATATTAAGCAAAGCACCGGTTTCCCCCAGCAGATCCGCGGCCGGTCCGGTATTGGTCAGGGTCGCAACAGCCAATGCAAAAGCCGCGTCAAACCGGATATCCAGTGCCGTCAGGGCCAGCAGAACAAACGCTATGCTGAACAGAAACATCATCAAAAAAATCCAGGCGAT
This sequence comes from Halovulum sp. GXIMD14793, assembly GCF_054457435.1. Taxonomy (NCBI): domain Bacteria; kingdom Pseudomonadati; phylum Pseudomonadota; class Alphaproteobacteria; order Rhodobacterales; family Paracoccaceae; genus Halovulum; species Halovulum sp. GXIMD14793. Next base: position 15,143 of record NZ_JBTLNE010000047.1, read on the forward strand.
CCGTGCGCCCTCGCGCCGGAATTGCCGTGCGGTCATACCCGCCCCGCCAACAGAGTGCGGATAGATCAGGCGTCCCATCTCACGCCGACCATGTTTGTAAAGCGCATAGACCCGCAGCAGTTTCACCCCGCCTGCCGTCGTTGCGATCCCGCCGCCCATGACGCACAGCGTCAGCAGGATCAGCCCCGGCGCGCCCAGCCCGGTCCAATTGCGCGCCGCATCCCAGTCACCGCTTTCAAAGCCCATTGTGGTCAGGAATGACAGGACATTGAACATGCCCCCCCAAAGCGCGCGCAGGGCTGTGGTGATGTTCTGTTCCTGACTGACCTCAAGGGCGGCGACGAAATGGCGGGCGAACAGAATGGCTGGCACCACGACGACACAGGCCAGCGCGATCTTGAACTCTGGATCAAGCCCACGCCGGGTCACAAACCCTGCCTTCAGCGACGAAACGAGCGGTCGCCGCGACACTGCGAAGAACAGAAAACCGAAGATCAGGATTTCCCCGATGCGCCCGCTTGCCGCCATATAGGGTTCTGACAGCGGCGTAATGCCCGAGGTAGACATCACCGACATGGCGTGGATCATCGCGACAAAGGCCCGGTCGCCAGCGCTTACAAGGGCCACCATAAGCGCAAGGGTCAGCGCGGCGTAGGGAACGGCAATGATACGCCCTGCCCTTAACAATGCGTGGTGGTCCGCATCACCGCCACTGCCCAGCCCCCGCTGCTTTCCGCCTGTGCCAAGGCTTGCCTGAATTTCAAAGCCGCCCAGTTTCAAAGGCTCCAGAATGGCGACCGCAGCCGACAGGATAAACAGTCCCCCACCCCAACCGACCACTGCGCGCCAGGTATGGATAGGGTCCGGCAGAGCCTCTGGGGTGCTGAACAAAGTCGACCCTGTGGTGGTCAGACAGGACAGCATCTCGAAATACGCCTGAGAGAACGTGATCCAGGGCACCAGATGCGCGACGGGCATCGCCATCATCACCGGCAAAATCAGATAGCACAGCAACAGCGAGGCCAGTTGCCGGCTGCCTCCGGACCGGCGCTTTCGGTTGGCCAGCGCCAGCCCGAAAATCACCGATATGATGATGAAGAACAGCCCATGATACCAAAAGGTCCGGGCTGAGGCGAAATCGGATATCCGCAAAGCATGTGCCGCCGGGATAAACATCAACACCGCAAACAGCAGCATCAATGCAATGGGCAGCGGCAGGCTGAGGAACAGGCGCGCCATTCAGAAGAAATCGATGCTGACCTGAAACAGGCTCTCGACCTCTGCCACACGCTCGGACAGGGCAAAGACGGTCAGGCGGTCGCCCTCTTCTATGCGGGTATCGCCGCTGGGCAGGATCACTTTGCCTTTCTTGAGGATCATGCCCACCAGCGCCCCCTCGGGCCAGTCAACCTCGCGCATGAGCTTGCCCGAAATGGCCGAGGTGCCCAAAACCTGAGCCTCCAGAATCTCAGCCTCGGCGTCACCAACGGAATAGACCCCCTGAATGCGCCCATGACGGATATGGCGCAGGATCGAAGAGACGGTTGTCGCCCGCGGATTGACCAAGGCATCGATATTCAGCGGCGCCATCAGCGCCGACATGGATGGGTCATTGATCAGGGCCACAACCAGACCGCAGCCTTCAGATTTAGCCCGCGCACAGCTTAGCAGATTGGTTTTGTCATCATCGGTCAGGGCCAGAACGGCCCCTGCTGTTTCAAGCCCGGCTTCCTTCAGCAACTCAGCATCCAGCCCGTCGCCATGCAAAACGATAGACCGGCTCAGCGTATCGGCGGCGGCTTCGGCGACATTGCGGTCCTTTTCGATCAGGCGCACACGGGGCTTATCGGGCGATTTTTCCAGCGCCTGGGCAACCCCCAGCCCGACATTACCGCCACCGATGATGATGATCCGCTCCACCTTGGCGCTGGTTTTGCCAAAAATCTCCATCGTGCGCGGCACATCATCCGTGGCCGCACACACATAGATCTCATCCCCGGCATAAATCTGATCGGTCGAACTTGGCACAAACAGGCGCTTTTCGCGGCGGATACCGACGACAATGGCCTTGAGTGTCGAAAACAACTCGGTCAATTGCCGCAGCGGTGTGTGGATCACCGGGCAATCCTCGTCGATCGCGATGCCGACCAGCTGGGCCGCGCCATCCAGAAACTTCTCGGTATCGAAGGCCGCAGGTGCTGTCAGGCGCTGAAGCGTCGCCTCGGCGACCTCGTGCTCGGGCGAGATGACCACATCAATCGGCATGTGGTCGCGACGATAGAGATCGGAATAGATCGCTTCGAGATACGATCGCGCCCGCAGCCGCGCGACCTTGCTCGGCACCGAAAACACCGAATGGGCCACCTGGCAGGTGACCATGTTTACCTCGTCCAATTGGGTCGCCGCGATGATCATATCAGCATCATCGGCCCCGGCCCGGGCCAGCACATCCGGGTGCGAGGCAAAACCGGTGATGCCAGAGACATCCAACGTATCGGTGAGGCGGCGGATCAATTCCGTATTGCGGTCAATGACCGTAACGTCATTGCCCTCGGTCGCAAGGTGGCGCGCCAACTGGCCGCCGACCTGCCCGCCGCCACAGATAATCACTTTCATGCTGCGTCGCCTGTTTCCCCTTCATCCGCGATCCGGGCTCCGGACCGCGCTGTGGTAATGACGTTGAGCGATTTCAGCTTGCGGTGCAAGGCAGAGCGTTCCATGCCCACAAAATTCGCCGTGCGGGAAATGTTGCCGCCGAACCGGTTGATCTGGGCCACCAGATATTCCCGCTCGAACATCTCACGCGCCTCGCGCAGCGGCATCCCGGCATAGGTGGCCGAGATCAGAGAGCCGACATTCTCGGGTGTCGGTGCCGCAATTTCTGACGGAAACTCCGAGGCTTCGATATTGCCGGTATCCGGTCCCATAATCAGGCAGCGTTCCAGCGTGTTACGCAACTGGCGGATATTGCCGGGCCAGTTCATTGTCTGCAGATGCGCCTCTGCGTCCAGGGTCATGCGGCGCTGCGGCAAGCCCTGCTGCTGGTTAAGGTCCTTGATGAAATGCGCGGCCAGATCCGGGATATCATCGCGGCGCGAATCCAAAGGCGGCACCTCAATCGGCACGACGTTCAAGCGATGATACAGTTCCTCGCGGAAATGTCCCGCCTCAACCTCGGCCTTCAGATCGCGATTAGTGGCCGACAGAACGCGGACATCGACGCGGACCATGTCATTTGACCCGGTGCGCTGAAAGCTCTGATCCACCAGCACGCGCAGGATTTTCGACTGGGTGACGGGCGGCATATCTGCCACCTCGTCGAAAAACAGGATGCCACCATGGGCCTGCTCGAACAGGCCCTGTTCATGCCCCCGGTCATCCGAGACGCGACCGAACAGCACCTCTTCCATCCGCTCTGGCTCGATCGTCGCCGAAGACACCGTAATAAAGGGCCCTGACTCACGATCTGAATGCTGATGCAGATAACGTGCGGCGACTTCCTTGCCGGACCCAGCCGGACCGGTCAACATCACGCGGCCATTGCCTTTAGCAACCTTATCCAGCTGCGATCGCAGCGCCTTCATGGCGTTGGAAGCCCCGATCATCTGAGTTTCCGCCCCGTCCTGCACCCGAAGCGACGCGTTTTCCCGCCGCAAACGCGCGGTTTCCATCGCACGCCCGATCACGACCATCAGCTGATCGATATTGAACGGCTTCTCAATGAAATCATACGCCCCCTGCTTGATCGCGGCGACGGCAATCTCAATGTTGCCATGGCCCGAGATAATCACCACAGGAACTTCGGGATTGTCCCGTTTCACGGTCTTGAGGATATCAATCCCATCCATCTTGCTGTCTTTCAGCCAGATATCCAGAATGATCAAATCCGGCGCGTCCAGATTAATCTCTTTCATCGCGGTGTCGCTGTCCCCTGCCAGCCGAACCGCGTGCCCTTCATCGCGCAGAATATCCCCGATCAGTTCGCGGATATCCCGCTCATCATCCACAACCAGTATATCGCCCATATCTACCCTCGTTTCAGGCCACGATGGCCTTTGCCTCGGTTTCGTTCAAAACACCACCCGTGCCAACGGGCAGCAAAACCCGCGCCTCTGCTCCGGCGCGCGCCCCTTCCCGAAAGGCAGGGGCATCCATCAATTCGAGTTTCCCCGAATGCTCTTCGATGATCTTTTTTACAATCGACAGACCCAAACCGGTGCCCTTGTCGCGATGTGTTACATAAGGTTCAAACAGGCGGCTGCGCTGTTCCGGCAGGCCGCGACCATTATCCTGAATTTGGATCAGCAAGGCACCATCGACATCCGTGACTATAATACGGATCTCTGGCTTGTAGCCACTAGGCGGCTCTTCCAAAACAGAATCAATGGCTTCCGCCGCATTCTTCATCAAATTGGTCAGCGCCTGACCTATCAGGGTCTCATCAATCAGCGCGTCGATGGGCCGATCCGGAGCCTCAAGTGTATACGTGATGTCGCCACGCCCCGCCTGTTGCAGATGCACGGCATCGCGGATCAGCTGCTGAATATCCGAGATTTTCATTTCCGGCGCAGGCATACGGGCGAATTTGGAGAACTCATCCACAATCCGCCGCAGATCGCCGGTCTGTCGAATGATGACATCGGAATACTGCTCAAGAGCCTCACGCTCATCCCCCACGACAGGCCCAAATTTGCGGCGCAGGCGTTCGGCGGACAGTTGGATCGGGGTTAGCGGGTTTTTGATCTCATGCGCGATGCGGCGCGCGACATCGCCCCAGGCCGCCATGCGCTGTGCTGTAACAAGGTCTGAGACATCGTCGAAGGTCACAACATACCCCTCAAGCTTGCCATCATCCCCAAGACGCGCCGACATACGCACCAGCAGAGTTTCCTCGGACCGCCCGCGCAGCAGACGGACCTCTCCCTGGCTGACGCCGGTCACGCTTTTTTCAAGCTTAGAAAACAGGTCGGAAAACTCAGGCACCGCCTGTTCCAGATGCACGCGCGACGGTTCAACCTCATCCAATGACAGCAGTTGTTTGGCCGCGGCATTCACCATCTCGATCCGGCCATCCGCATCCAACCCGATGACCCCGGCGGTGACACCAGACAGGATGGAATCGAACAATCGGCGGCGGCGTTCAGTTTGGGTATTTGCATCGACCAAAGCGTCGCGTTGCCCCTTCACCTGACGGGTCATGGTGTTGAAAACACGCGACAGGGTGGCGAACTCATCATCACCCGGTTCCTCACGCACCTGCACATCCAGATCGCCCTCACCCACACGCCGCGCAGCACCGGCCAGACGTGCGACGGGGCGCGTCAAACGCTCTGCAAACCAAAGGCCCAGCCAGATGGCCGCAAGTATCACGATCAATGCAAAGCCCAGATAGACCAAGGCAAACTCAAACAACAGCCGGCCCCTGTCCCGCTCCATCTGTTGGTAAAGGCCGACGGTTTCCTTGGTTTCGTCCAGAAGTGACAGGATTTCACCGTCCACGTCACGGGTGACATAAAGATAGCGATCAGCAAACGCACTCAGTTGGATCAGGGCGCGGAACTCGTCATGATCGCCGTCCTCGATGATCACCGTTTCGCCATTCCGGGCGCGTTCCAGCGCGTCATAGCTGGGGGGTTCATAGTCGAACAGATAGCTCCGCTCCCCCCGCGCCCTCAGGGCAAGTGCGCTGTCAATAATATAAGCCTCAGGTAATTCGCGCTGCATCTGAACCTGACCGCGGTTCAGCAATTCGCGCAGTTCGCCGCCCGAAATCAACGGATCGCGCTGCTTCTGAACATTCAGGAAATTCGCAAGGATGCGCGCGTCCGAGGCAAGGTTGAACCGATGTTCCGCCTCATAGGCCTGTGCGGCCTCCAGAGAGTTTCCAACCACGTTTTGCACCCGCTCGGAAAACCATCCCTCAAGCCCGAAATTCACGGACACGGTGGCAAAGACCGCCACCAGAATGGTCGGGATCATCGCAATGATGGCAAAGATACCGGTCAAGCGAAGGTGCAGGTTGGACCCGGCTGAGTTGCGCCTGCGCGCCATCACTATGGCACTGATGCGGCGCGCAATCAGCCCGGCAATCACCACCACATAGACAAAGTCAGTCAGCAACACCGTGCGAAGCGCGGTGGAGGATATGTTATCCACGGCACCAACGGCAAAGGCGGTTATAAGGGCCAGAACCGGCCCCAGCACCACCAGGATCAGAGTCAAGGCATTGCGGACGCTTCTTCTCTTCAGCGCCTCTCCGGCCTTGATCCAGAGTTGGGTCATCACGTTGTGTTGCAACTGCGCGACAGGCCTGTGACTGCTTCGTTACTGTGGCAATCTTACATCATTTTTTTGCCACGTGTCACTGTAATGTCGAGGTCGTTAATCTTTTTGCGCAGCGTGTTCCGATTGATTCCCAAAAGGTCTGCCGTTTTCAATTGGTTACCCCGCGTTGCTGACAGTGATAGGGCAATCAGGGGCAGCTCAACTTCTTTGATAATCCGGTCATAAAGCCCAGCGGGCGGCAGCGAATCCCCATGCAGATCGAAGTAGCGGCGCAGATGGGCCTCGATGGCCTGACCCAGTTTCTGGTTCTGATCCGGCGCGCCAGCGCTGACCGAGGATGGCCGCGCCTGCACCTCCTGCTGGATCATCAGGGCCGAGATAATATCATCCGCGCAAAGCACCGCCAGACGGCGCATGAAATTCTCAAGCTCACGCACATTGCCGGGCCAATCCATCTTACCCAAAATATCTAGCGCCTTTTTCGAGATCGTACGCCCCGGTAACCCTTCAAGTTCGGCCTGACGCAGGAAATGCCGCGCCAGGTCAGGAATATCATCCAAGCGGTCGCGCAGGGATGGCAGGCGGATCGGGACGATGTTCAGCCGATAGAACAGATCCTCGCGAAAGCGGCCTTCATTGACCAGTTGGCGCAAATCTTGATGCGTGGCGGCAATGATGCGCGCGTCGGCCCGCTGAACCGCCCTGCCCCCGATCTTGGTGAACTCACCGTCCTGCAGCACCCGCAGCAGGCCCGTCTGGGCATCCAGTGGCATATCGCCCACCTCATCCAGGAACAGGGTGCCGCCATTAGCCTGCGCGAATTTCCCCTCACTCTCGGGATTGCGTTCCGAGCCGAACAGCTCTGCCTCTATCATGTCATGGGGCATTGCAGCCATGTTCAGCGCCACAAACCGCCCCCGCTTGCGCGTGCCGAAATCATGTAAGGCGCGCGCGACCAGTTCCTTGCCTGTGCCGCTTTCGCCTGAAATCATGATCCCCAGATCGGTGGTCATCAACCGCGCCATGATGCGATAGACATCCTGCATGGCGGCGGATCGGCCAATCAGCGGCAGCTTTTGTTCATCCATGGCGGGCTGCTCGGCGGCTGTCGGACCTGTGCCACGGCTTAGCACTTTGTTCACAAGGCTTAGAACCTCGCGCAGATCGAAGGGCTTTGGCACATATTCATAGGCCCCCGCTTCGGTCGCACGGATCGCCGTCATCACCGTGTTTTGCGCGGACATCACGATCACCGGCAGATCGGGGCGTTTCTTTCGGATCGCAGGCAACAGGTCCAGCGTGTCGCCATCGGGCATCATGACATCCGTGACAACGACATCGCCCTCCCCCTCCTCAATCCAGCGCCATAAAGTCGAGACCGCCCCGGTGGAGCGCACCCGCGCCCCAGCGCGTGTCAGCGCCTGGCTTAGAACGGTGCGGATTGTGCGGTCGTCATCGGCGACGATAATGGTGCCTTCCATGGCCTAGTCTTCCTTGATCATATCGTCCGCAGACGCGCGCCAAACTGGCAGGCGCACCCGGAATTCAGTTCGGCCCGGTTCGCTGTCGCATTCAATCACCCCGCCATGATCGCTTAAAACCTTCGATACCAACGACAGCCCCAGGCCAGAGCCATTGGCCTTGGAGCTGACAAAGGGGTCAAAGATATCCTTGATCAGGCTGTCGGGGATGCCCTTGCCATTGTCCGTCAGGCTGATCAGCAAGGGCACGCTTTCGGATTTCCCGCCCGGCAGGGTCAGCTTCACGCCGGGCTGAAATCCTGTACGCAAGGTGATCACGCCGCCGACCTCAGGCACGGCTTCGGCAGCGTTTTTCAGCAGGTTCTGCATGACCTGCATCAGCTGGTCGGGGTCGCCTGCGGTGGGCGGTAGCGACGGGTCGTAGTCTTCGCGAAACCGGACATGGGCGGCGAACCCGGCCTCTGCGGCGCGTTTCGCCCGGTCCAGAACGTCGTGGATATTGACCTCGTTGCGGACGGTCGGGCGCAATTCGCCGAACTGCTCTACCCGTTCGACCAGATCACCGATACGCTTGGTTTCATCCTGGATCAGTTCGGTCAATTCCCGCTCGCTCTCGGGCAGCGACATGGACAACAATTGCGCTGCACCGGAAATACCGGCCAGCGGGTTGCGGATTTCATGCGCCAGCATCGCCGCCATTCCCGCGACAGAGCGGGCGGCGGAACGGTGCGATAAGGACCGGTCCATCTGTTCGGCCATTCCCCGCGGATGCAACAGCAGCAGCACCGCGCCTCTCTCCTGCATCGCGGCCGCGTGCAGATTGAAGATACGCGGCGGCTTGTCGGCCCAGCCTATATGAATGTCATGCTGCACGACCGAAACGGCTTCTCTGCGGGCCTGTCCAATCGCCTCCAGCAGCGGGCTGCTTTCACCAACGAACCCGGCTAGCGGTTTATCGGCCATCTGCTTAAGGGAAGTGGCGGCGAAGGCCTCTGCCTCGGGATTACAGGTGCGGATACGGTCGCGCGGTCCGATGACAAAGGCGGGGTATGGTATCGCGCCCCAGATCTGATCAAAATCGGTATGTGTCATGCGGCGGCACTGACCTCACCCAAATCGTGCAGATGGCGAATGACGTCTTTCGGATCTGTGGCTGTCAAAACGGACCTGCGCAGCTCTGGCCCGGCGCGGCCTTCCAGATACCAGCCAAGGTGTTTGCGGGCGCATTTCAGACCCAACTGGGTGCCATAGAAGGTTAGGATCGCCTCGTAATGCGCGATGATCATATCGTATAACGCCGCGCCGACCGGGATCACCGGGGCGGGCATTCCGCCCAAATCCGCCGCGATATCGGCCAGCAGCCAGGGCCGCCCTTGCGCACCGCGCCCGACCATCACGCCCGCAGCACCGGATTGGGCCAAGGCCTGCCGGGCGCTGCATCGGTCAACAATATCGCCATTTGCGATCACCGGAATGTCGACGGCCTGAACCACCTCTGCAATCGCGGCCCAGTCTGCCTGGCCTTTGTAGAACTGACAGCGGGTCCGGCCATGAATGGTAATCATCTGGACGCCTGCCACTTCGGCGCGGCGGGCAATATCGGGCGCATTCAGGCACGCATCATCCCAGCCGAGGCGCATTTTCAGAGTGACCGGCACATCGACCGCACCGACCACCGCCTCAATCAGGCCAAGCGCATGATCGGGTTGGCGCATCAGGGCAGAGCCTGAATATCCGTTGGTCACCTTCTTGGCTGGGCAGCCCATATTGATATCAATGATGCGCGCGCCCTGCCCCGCGCATAGCTTGGCGCATTCCGCCATCCAATACGCCTCGCGCCCGGCGATCTGGACCGAGGTGCGCTCCTGATCCAGCCCAAGCTCCGCCCGTGCGCGGGCGGAGGCGCGCGCCTGCACCATGTCCTGACTGGCCACCATTTCAGACACAACCAGACCAGCACCAAACCGGCTGACCAGATTGCGAAACGGCAAATCCGTGATCCCCGCCATCGGCGCAAGAAGAACGGGAGAGTTCAGGGTGATATCGCCGATCTGAACCGGCATAGTGATTAATCCTTAAGCAATTCAGCCGCAGGTACCAAATTTTGAGCAATGCGGCAACAGCTTTCCAAAGCCGAGGCAATTTGTCATAGGTCTCCCGACATGTCGGGAGGGTTCATGAAACTGGCTGTTATCCTTATTGCCGCCGGGCGTGGTCAACGCGCAGGCGGCGTGGTGCCGAAGCAGTATCGCAAGCTGCGTGGGCAGGCCGTGATAACGCGCACATTGCGCGCCCTTCTCGCCCATCCCGGGATCGAGATGATCCTGCCGGTGATCCATCCCGATGATGCTGATGCCTATACCGATTGCTCCCTGCCTGATCCGCGTCTGCATACGCCCGTTCCCGGTGGGGCTGATCGTGCAGCCTCCGTTCGGGCCGGGCTGGAGGCTTTGGCCGAGGCCGCCCCGCGTCACGTTCTGATCCATGACGCCGCACGGCCGTTTGTGTCCGCCAGCCTGATTACGACGGTCGCTGACGCGCTGGACACCCATCCCGCCGCCCTGCCTGCGCTGCCAATCGTTGATGCGCTCTGGCGGGCAAAGGGTGGTCTGGCCTCGGATGCGGTGGCACGAGATGACCTGTGGCGGGCGCAGACGCCGCAAGGCTTCGACTTTGAAACCATCCTTCAGCTGCACCGGCAAAACTCAGCGGCTGTCGCCGATGATGTGACACTGGCGCGCAAGGCGGGTTTGCCGGTTGCCATCGTTCCGGGCGACGGCAATAATTTCAAGATCACGCTGCCGCAGGATTTCACCCGCGCAGAGCGTCTGTTGGAGGCACAATTGGACATTCGCACCGGTACCGGGTTTGACGTGCATGCCTTTGGCGAAGGCGACGCGGTGACCCTCTGCGGTATTCGCTTGCCGCATGACCGCGGCCTGAAGGGGCATTCCGACGCCGATGTCGCAATGCACGCCATCACCGATGCCGTTTTTGGCGCTCTGGCGGAAGGCGATATTGGCCAATGGTTCCCACCCAGCGATCCGCAGTGGAAAGGTGCTGCCTCCGAGATATTTCTGGCCAAAGCGGTCGAGCGTGCTGGGGCGCGCGGTTTTACCATCACCCATCTGGATTGCACGATCATCTGTGAAACGCCCAAGATCGGCCGTCATGCTGAAGCGATGCGAACCGAAATTGCACGGATCACCAGGCTGACAACTGACCGGGTCAGCGTCAAGGCAACCACATCAGAGCGGTTGGGCTTTACCGGCCGAAGCGAAGGGATTGCGGCGTTAGCAGCTGCGACACTGGTGGCCCAATGAACGCGATCGCGACGTTTTTTTATGTGGGTTATGCGCCTGTGGCTGCGGGCACATTCGGCTCTCTGGCAGCGTTGCCTTTTGGATATTTGCTGCATCGGTTTCTGGGCTTCCCCGGGCTGGTTGTTGCCACGCTTATCGCATTTGTCCTTGGGGTCTATGCCACTGCGGTTGTGACACGGGGCGCTGAGAACACCGATCCGTCCGAAGTGGTGATTGACGAGGTTGTCGGCCAGTGGATTGCCCTGTTCCCCCTGTCTGCCGGGCTGTGGTTTGCCAGTGCCGCGCCGCATATTTTCCCCTGGCCGGGCTGGGTCGGGGCGTTTGTCATGTTCCGGCTGTTTGACATTTGGAAACCCTGGCCGGTCAGTTGGGCCGACAACATGCACACGCCTTTGGGAGTGATGCTCGATGACGTTATCGCCGGTGTGATGGCGGCCATCTGTGTGGCAATCGCCGCTGGGATAAGCCACGGGATGATGGGACAGTGAGCACAGTTGAGGTTCTTGCGGCCTGCCGGGCGCGCGGGTGGATGCTGGCCACAGCAGAAAGCTGCACGGGGGGCATGATCATAGCCGCGCTGACCGATATCGCGGGATCGTCTGATGTAGTGGACCGGGGCTTTGTCACCTATTCCAACGCAGCAAAGATGGAGATGCTTGGCGTTTCCGCCGCAACGCTGGATGAGCATGGCGCAGTGTCCGAAGATGTGGCGCAACAGATGGCAGAGGGTGCCCTAGCCCGTTCTGCCGCCGATATCGCTGTGTCGGTCACCGGCATCGCCGGCCCCGGCGGGTCTGAGCATAAGCCTGAGGGGATGGTCTGTTTCGGCTTGGCTGTGACGGGTCGGCAGACAAAGGCCGAAACTGTGCAGTTCGGTGCTTTGGGGCGCGATGAAGTTCGCCGCGCAACGATTGCGCATGCTTTAGGCTTGGTTTTGAAGGCTGTCGAATAAACCTTTACTTGGCATAATCTGACGCTGGGCCACTGCGCATCGTCAGGCGACTCCAACCGCGCAGCACTGCTTTAGGTGCTTGCCCCATAAAGCGCCGCAGCCCGCTTCTCAAACGCAGCAACAATCCGCTGCATCGCCTGATTGAACACCACGCCGATCAGCGCTTGAAGGGTACGGGAGCGGAACTCAAAATCGACAAAGAACGTCACCTCGCAGCCCTGCTCATGAGCTGCAAACGCCCAATGGCTATCCATCTTTTTGAAAGGCCCATCTATATAAACAACCTCGATCCGTTGCGCCTTGGGGAACAAGGTGACGCGGGATCCGAATTTTTCGCGGAATACCTTGAAAGACACGATCAGGTCAGCCTCCACAACCTCCCCTTCGGGCCCGCCATGGCGCTTCAGGATGCGCGCACCACTGCACCAGGGTAGAAATTCGGGGTAAGAGGCGATATCAGCCACCAGATCGTACATCTGTGCGGGGCTGTAGGGCAGAATGCGGGTTTCGGAATGCGTCGGCATGGCGCTAGGGTATGGCCGTGTTGCGCGCTATGGTAAAGGCGGAATCGACCAAACGCGACGAAATGACGGAGCCTCATGGACCATTCAAATTACGTGATCGACCCGATGATCTCGGCCAAGGAAATCGCAGCCCGGGTCGAGGCACTGGCCGCAACGATCTCCACCCATTTCGCGGACACGGACAAGCTAATTGTCGTCGGGCTGCTGCGCGGGTCATTCGTGTTCATCGCCGATCTGGCGCGTGAATTGCAGATGCCGGTTGAGGTGGATTTCATCGAAACCTCCTCCTATGGCAATTCAACGGAATCCAGCCGCGAGGTGCGCATCCTGAAGGATCTGCGCGGCGAGATTGAGGGCCGCGATGTGCTGGTGGTTGAGGATATCGTCGATACCGGCCACACACTGGCCCATGTCCTGTCGCTGTTGCAGTCCCGCAATCCTGCCCGGCTGGAGGTCTGCGCCCTGCTGGATAAACCCACCCGGCGCGAGGTGGATGTGAAAGCGACCTGGACCGGCTTTGAAATCCCCGACAAATTCGTCGTTGGCTATGGCATCGACTATGCGCAGCGCAACCGCAACCTTCCCTATATTGGTGCGGTCCGCTTTACGGGTCAGTCATGAATATCTTCTGGTTACTTCGCGCCAAACGCTGGGCCCAAAATCCACCGTCGATGAAGCGGGTCCTGCTTGGGCTTGCCGTGATCGCGGCCTGTGTTCTTCTGGTGGTGTTGGAGCGCTACGGCTTCCTACCTGACTGGTTTCAGGCAGAGCGCGCAGGGCCAAGGGTGTTGCGCTAGATGCGGGTCGGGGTCATAGGCGCAGGCCCCACCGGGTTAACCGCAGCGCTTGAGTTGCGCCGCCGGGGCGTAGATGCCCAAGTGTTTGAGCAACGCGCAACACCGTCACAACTCAGCCGGGCGGTGGGCATTCAGCCAAAATCCCTAGGCCTGCTGCACCCATCCGGCGCTGCGGCTGACATTCTGACGGAAGCCATCCGGTTTCAGGGTGTTGTTTTCCACCGCGGGTCCAGACAACTGACCCGGCTGCCGTTTCCTGAAGACGACAAGGCAACCATCTACGGGCTGGCCCAGGACCGAACCGAGCATCATCTGGCCGCAGCGCTACAACGCTACGGTGGTCATGTTCGCTTTGGAGCGGCTTTTGAAGGGTTGCGCCAGAGCGATGACAGTGTGACGGCACGGATCGACGGCCAAGAGCTGACCTTTGATTACCTTATTGGCGCAGATGGCGTTCGCAGCACTGTCCGCGCAGCGCTGGGTCTGGAATATCCAGGCTTCGACCTGCCGGAAAAATGGTCCATTGCCGATGTCGACAGCGATGACTGGCCGCATCCCGGCTGGTTTTGCGGCTATCAGTTGGCCGGAGGCAATATCGCTGTCGTCGTGCCGCTGGAGAAGGCCAGATACCGCGTCATCGCCAGTCAGCCTGATGCACTTGCCGCCTTGCCGGTGCCGATGCTGGTCCGCAACATACGCCGGTCTGGCGCGTTCACTATCTCGGTTCGCCAGGTGGCGCAATATCGTCAGGGCCGGGTATTTCTGGCCGGCGACGCCGCGCATTGTCATTCGCCGGTCGGGGGACGCGGGATGAATCTGGGCATCGCTGATGCAACAGATCTGGCGGCCCGTTTGGTCGATGGCGATCTGGATGGATATCACGCCGCCCGCCACCCAGAAGGTGCCCGTGTCCTGCGGTTTTCCGAGCGCGGTCGGAAAATCATCCAAAGCGCCACCCCTTTCGCCCGCACTGCAACCTACACCGCACTTCGGGCAACAAGCCTTTTCCCACCCCTGGGCCGTGCTGCGCTACGCCGCCTGGTAGATGGCTGAACCACAGCTATCGTGAGGTGACGGTTGTCCTTAACTACTATGGCGAATGCGTCATCACTTCGGTCGCGGCGATGGCCGCAGGTTTCTGGCGGGCGCGCTGGCTACCGGTTTGGCTGAGCGTCGCCATCGCATTGATTTTCGAGATCAGCACAACATGGATGATCCGGGACGAGCTGACCCTGAATGTGCTGATGCTGCTCTGGCCGCTGGACGCGGTACGTGAGTGGCAGGCGGCGATTTAGGTTTGGATCCAGCTAAGCGCTCGGTGCCACTCGGCTCCTTACCCCACTAGAGCGCCGTCCTTGAAATCTGAATCGGTGGGATTCCCACGATGCGGATTTTGTGATTCACTATATTTGGAGGTGGAACATGGGCAAATCGCTATCACTGGATATTCGGGAGCGTGT
>NZ_JBTLNE010000048.1:0-29688 GCF_054457435.1 Halovulum sp. GXIMD14793
CACGCTCCCGAATATCCAGTGATAGCGATTTGCCCATGTTCCACCTCCAAATATAGTGAATCACAAAATCCGCATCGTGGGAATCCCACCGATTCAGATTTCAAGGACGGCGCTCTAGAGCAAGTTGTCCTAGGCAGCTTGCGGCGCGCTGGCATCGCACAGAATGGCATGGATGGCCGAGGCATCCTCGGTCGAGCGTAGTTTATTGCAGATATCTTCGGACCGAAGGGTCCGGGATACCCGTGCCAGCGCCTTCAGATGCTCTGCCCCGGCTTTTTGGGGTGCAAACAAGGCAAAGACCAGATCTACGGGTTTGCGGTCAACGGATTCGAATTCAATGGGCTGGTCCAGGACGAAGAAAAGACCTTTCACCTCCGTCAGGCCCTCAATGCGCGCATGTGGAATGGCGACACCGTTACCGACCCCTGTCGGGCCCAGAGATTCCCGTTCCAACAAGGCCCGAAAGGCAATGCTTTCATCCAGGCCCAGAACATCCTGCGCGCTGGCGGCGATTTCCTGCAACAGACGCTTTTTACCTTGAACCTTGACGGGTCCGAAAACGTTATCGGACCCGAGTATCTCAGACAATTCCATTCAACTACTCTTCCTACTCGATTCCCAGAGCATCCTTGCTCTGGCTCCTGAGCCCCCGGTTTTTCCGAAAGTCTCAGCTTCTGGGATCGACCCAGCCGATGTTTCCGTCCTCTCGCTGGTAAACCACATTCACACCGCCATGGGTGTTATTGCGGAAGACCAGCAATGGTGCGTCTGCCAGCTCCATTTGCATCACGGCCTCACCGACCGATAGTGACTGAACCTTGGTTTCCATCTCGGCAACGATGACAGGTGTCAGGTCATTCGGCTCCTGCGATTCGTCATCATCCCTTCGAGCATCGAGGATATAGGCGGGCGCGTCGAAAGCTTCAATAGGGTTCTCGCGGCTTTGATGATGGTCCTTCAGACGGCGCTTGTAACGTCGCAACTGCTTTTCCATACGCTCAGCCGCGCCCTCAAACGCATCATAGACATCTGTTGCGCGTGCTTTGGCCTGTGCGGTCATGCCAGTGGACAGATGCAGGGACGCGTCTGCCACAAATTCATGCCGGTCCTTGGCGATTGTTACGATACACTCCACCGGTCGTTCAGCATACTTTCCTGCAATGTCATTGACGCGGGCCTCGACATGATCGCGAAGCGCGTCACCTACATCCATCCGTTTGCCGTTGACTTGAATGCGCATAAAGTTGCCTCCCAGCTTATAGTTATCCCCGAAGGGCGCAGGCAGATCACAGATGCAACGCCAGAGCCGTGCCGCAAAACGCGCGGCAACTCAGTTACGGCAAAAAAAGTGAAGATTTTGTGGCGCTGGAAAGTTGAATCTTGGTATCCATGGCACAAGCGTAAGTTGGCAGGCGATCCTATGCAAGCTCTTGCATCAAATCTGGAACCTGTCGCCCAGATAGACCCGGCGCACGTTTTCGTCTGCGACCACCTCAGCAGGGGTGCCGTTCATCATCACAATGCCGTCATGCAGGATGTAGGCGCGGTCAACGATATCCAGCGTTTCGCGCACATTGTGGTCTGTGATCAGAACACCGATGCCCCGATCCTTTAGCTGCGCAACCAAAGCACGAATCTCGCCCACAGCTATCGGATCAACGCCCGCAAAGGGTTCGTCCAGCAAAACGAAGGACGGGTTCGAGGCCAGACAACGTGCAATCTCGACCCGGCGGCGTTCCCCGCCGGACAGGGACATGGCCGAGGCGCGCCGCAGATGTGTGATGGAAAACTCTGCCAGCAGCTCATCCAGCCGGTTGGCCCGGCGCGTGCTGTCCCGTTCATGAAGTTCCAGCACAGCGCGGATATTATCCTCAACCGTCAGCCCGCGAAAGATTGACGCTTCCTGCGGCAGATAGCCGATACCAAGCTTTGCCCGGCGATACATGGGCAGCAGGGTAACGTCGCGGCTGTCAACCGTCACAGTGCCCGATTCAGGTGTGACCAGACCGGCAATGGCATAAAAACAGGTGGTTTTCCCGGCCCCGTTTGGTCCAAGCAGGGCGACAACCTCGCCCCGGTTCAGATCAAGCGATACATCGCGCAGAACGGGCCGTTTCTTGTAGCTTTTGCCGATGCTGACCACATGCAGGCCGCCGCCCTCGGTCACTGCAAGATCTGCGTTCATTCTGATGCGCCGGGCTGAAAGATGGTTTTGACCCGGCCTTCCATGCGTGCAGAGCCTGATTCCAGATTGATCACCAGCTTTTGCCCGGACAGGGCATTGCCGCCCTGGGTCAGCAGGACATCGCCTTCCATATCAATATTGCCCGTGGCCACATCATAGATGGCTTTGCCTGCCTCTGCGCTTTCGGCGCCATTGGTCAATAGGACATTGCCGGTGGCCAGCATGCTGGAGATTTGACGCGCCCCATCCGAGGTATAAGAGACCAGAATTCGGTCAGCCTGCATTTTCAGACTGCCCTGTCCCACCAGCACGTTGCCCACAAAGGTGGCGGTGCTGTTTTCCTGATCCAGTTCCAGCGCGTCCGAGGTGATCTCGACCGGTTGGCTGCTGTCATGGGACTGCCCGCCAAAGGCAACATCCGTACCTTGGGGAAGCGCCGGTGTGGCGCAGAGACTGATAAGCGCGGCAAAGGCCGCAAGGCGATTCAACAGACGCATAATAGCCAAACCTTACTGTTGTTCCGTGACATTTGGAATATATCTCAGGCGAACGTGACCGGTGAATGTCACAACTGCGTCGCTTTCAAGCCCAAGGCGGGTGACCGAGCTCATGTTCATGCGGTCCGCTTCGATCTTTCCCATTGGGCCGCTCGCCTGAACGGTGCCGGTGCCGGTCAGCACACCTTGTGCCAGATCGACCGCAACCTGCCCGGCGCTGGCAGTGTATCCATCAGCGGTTTGCAGTTCCACGCCGGAATTCAGAACCATCTTTTGGTTTTCCATATCGAAATCAGCCTCCGAGGCGATCAGTTCCAGCATATTCCCACCAAAAAAACGGATGGTGCCCGACAGATCGGCGATGGTGGCCACCTTCATCCCAAGATCCTGCGGCACAACCGAGGCTGCAACGAAATCATAGAGGTCTCCGCGCGTGGAAGAGCCGGAAAAATTCGGGTTGGTCACGCGCAACCCGGTGCCCATTGCCTCAAGATCTGCCTTGGAAAAGGTCAGGCCGCCCTCAAGCTCATCCTCGCGGCTGACCAGAAACACTGCTGCCAGCAGGGACATCGCGGCAATTGGCAGGCCCAGCTTCAGCGCCCGAACAATGCGCGAATAAAGGCCGGGGCTTCTGGATGCCATGGTTAGGCCAGACCTGCCCGCAGGCAGTCATGGATCTGCAGAATGCCCACAGGCTTGGTGTCTGCGTCCACGACAAACAGTGTCACGACTTTGCGGCCCTTCATCAGGGTCACGGCTTCGCGCGCCAGGGCATCTGCTGCAACGGTCAGTGGTTCGCGGGTCATAACCTCGCCCGCTTGCTTTTCCAAAAGGCCTGTCATGTTGCGCCGCAGGTCGCCATCGGTGATCACACCGGCCAGTTTGCCTGCCGCGTCGACAACCCCGGCAATCCCAAAACCTTTGGCCGAAATGGTTAGCAACGCCTCTGTCATCGGGGTTTGCTCGTTCAGCAAGGGTAACTGATCGTCGCCATGCATCAGATCACCCACCGTTGCCAACAGTGCGCCCAGTTTTCCGCCGGGGTGGAAGTCTCGGAAATTCTCAGGCGTAAATTGTCGCTCCTTCATCAGCGCCACCGCCAAGGCGTCCCCAAGCGCCAACGTCATTGTGGTCGAGGTCGTGGGCGCAAGCCCGTTCGGACAGGCCTCTTCCGCTGGGGGCAGGGTGATGGCGATATCGGACTTGGTCAGCAGGGTCGATTCGGGCTTGCTGGCGACGCCGATCATCGTGATGCCAAACCGGCGCGTATAAGCGATCAAATCGGCCAGCTCTGACGTTTCGCCGGAATTTGACAGAAGCAGCACGACATCGTCACGGGTGATCATGCCCAGGTCACCATGGCTTGCCTCGCCGGGATGGACAAACATGGCCGGTGTCCCGGTTGAGGCCATGGTGGCCGCGATCTTATGGGCGATATGCCCCGATTTCCCCATGCCAGAAACGATCAGCCGGCCTTTTGCTGCCAGAACAGCCTCGACCGCTGCGGCAAAGCTATGGTCCAGCGTTCTGGCCAGGGTTTCCACGGCGGATGCCTCGGTCTGCAGAACCGCAACGCCATTGGCGATCATCGCAGAATGGGCGGTGTCCTTCGCCGACATCTTCGTATCCTTTCAGGAATGCGCGAATATATCCGTATCTGGCCAGCCGGATAGATCAAGGGCCGCGCGTGTTGGCAGGAAATCAAAGCAGGCTTTCGCCATCTCTGTCCGGCCTTCCCGCGCCAGCATAACGTCCAGCGCTTCCTTAAGCCGATGCAGATACAAAACATCAGATGCCGCATAATCCAGCTGCGCGGTGGTCAGATCCGCAGCGCCCCAGTCCGAGCTTTGCTGTTGCTTGGAAATGTCTATGCTCAGCATCTCTTGCAGCAGATATTTCAGTCCGTGCCGGTCGGTGTAGGTCCGCACCAGCCGCGAGGCGATTTTGGTGCAATAGACCGGCGTGGTCAGCACGTCAAAGCGGTGCAGCATCACGGCGATATCAAACCGGCCAAAGTGAAACAGTTTCAGTTGGTCCGGATTGCCCAGCAAGCGTTCCAGATTGGGGGCAGAGGTTTGATCCTGCGCGATCTGCACCAGATGCGCGTCGCCATCGCCAGCGGACAGTTGCACGACACATAACCGGTCCCGATGCGGGTTCAGGCCCATTGTCTCGGAATCGATGGCCACGACCGGCCCAAGGTCCAGCCCGTCCGGCAGATCGTTTTTGTGCAAATGATTGGTCAAGGGTGCCTCCGCCAAACGCGTTTCGGGCGCTCTAGCATAGGTCGGACCGGTCTTGCCAGTTCGTGTTTTCGCCGATCGCACTAATTGAGCTTGGGCTCGGCCGGGCATCGCCCGCGGAAAACACCCATTCGAAAGGCGTTTTCCGCCGCTTTTCCCAAGCCGTTGTCGCGAAGAAACTGACCTTCGATTTGATAGGCCTGCCCGATCAGCGCGGCAGGACAGGCTGCGGTCAGATCGGCCTGATGGGTATGTTGATAGGCGCGTACGATCTGATACAGTACTTTTGCCGTGCCTTCTGGTGTTCCCAGATCAAGGCTGGTCGGCAGAAGTATCGCGCCGGTATCGGGATAAAATCCAACGCCCTGCCGTAGATAAATCAGCGTATCTGCAACATTGCCCCGCGCCTTGTCGGAACTGGTTGTAAAGATGATGTCAGGGCAGGTTTGCGGCATGGGATAGCCGGTGTGCTGCGCCGCATAGAGCATCGCGATACGCAAATCGGGGCAGCGGCTGGCCAGATTGTCGGCCAGGGCTGGTCCCGATATCACACCCAGCAAGAGAAGCAGCAGGCGCATGGCCATCTCCGAAAGTTTCATTCAACTTTTAGGAAATGTCGCACGCGCGGCCTCATCGCTCAATCCAGCACTTTAACAGGTGGTTAACGTGTTTGGCGGGTAAGCTGTACGATCAGGATACCGACCATGATGATCAGAACGCCCAATCCGTCGCGCCAGGTCAGCGGCTCATGCAGGATGATCGCAGCGATGGTGACCCCAAGGAATGGGTTCAGAAAGTGAAACGTGGCGGCGCGGGTCGCCCCGATCCGCCCGACCAGCAGGAACCAGACAAAGGTTGCGGCCAGACCGGGCACGAAGGTGGTGTACAGAAACGCCAGCGCCAGCTGCGGTGTCCAGTTGATCACCCAGGTTTCAAATATCAATGACAGCGGCAGCAATGTCATGGCGCCGACCAGCATTTGCAGCCCGACAATGATCCAGATATTGCCACCCGAGGTCGCCCCCCGCACCAGCAGTGTTGCCGCGGTCAGTGACACAAGACCCGCAACACATAATGCAACGCCCAGCGGATCAGCCCCGCCAGACAGCCGTGCGGACATGATGACAATCGTACCGACCAGACCAGCCGCCAGACCGACCATGCCAAGCGGGGTCAGACGCTCGCCCAGAACCAGCCAGCTTGCGGCAGCGACTAGCAGTGGCAGGGCAGAGGCAATGATGACAGCGACCGAAGCCTCGACCCATTGCATCGCTGTGAAATTCAGACCCAGATAGAGGGTGTTCTGACAAATGCCGAACAGCACCACTGCCCAAATCTGCTGACGGGTCAGACGGATCCGCTGACCCAGCGCATAGCCCATGGCCAGGGCAACACCACCTGACAGTGCATAACGGACGGCCAACAGCAGAAATGGCGGCGCATAGGCCACCGCGATCCGCGCCGAAGTGAAAGCACTGGACCACATGACCGCAAAGGCCACACCCATCAGTATTGCACGTCCGTCCATAGCCGCCTCAAAAGGAAACAGGCCGCGCAAGGCGACCTGTTTGCTGTCGTCATACTGACGAGAAAATCAGGCGTTGATCACGTCTTTCAGCGCCTTGGCGATGGTCACCTTGGCAACGCGATCCGCGTCTTTGTGCATCTGCTCGCCGGTGGCAGGGTTGCGCACCATACGGGCAGGACGCTCGCGGCAGGCAAATTTGCCAAGGCCGGGCAGGGTCACAGCGCCGCCATTGGCGACCTCTTTGGTGACGACGGCAGTGATTGCGTCCAACATGCGGTTTACAGAAGCTTTGTCGCTGCCTGTTTCTTCCGCCAGTGCTGCTACAAACTGGGTTTTTGTCATCGGTTTCTGAGCCATGGAAGTGCTCCCAAATTTTAGTTGTTGTTACCTATTTTTACCCCTTTCGGGTAGTGGAAGGACTGAATCAAATCCGTCTGCAAAACTCAACTCTGAAATGCAAAATTTCCTTTTTTTCTTGGGTTTTCCCCCTCGAAATCAGCATTTTTCTGTGGATAACTCCTCCATCGGCCAATCTTTGCCCATCTGGACGTGATTGATGAGGGAAATTTCGGCGCTCAGAGAAATGCGGTTTCCTCGAACGAACGCAGTTTTCGCGAATGCAGACGCTCCAGAGGCATCTCGCGCAGGTGTTCAACGGCACGGATACCGATCAGCAGATGCTGGGCAACCTGTCGTTTGTAGAATGCCGTGGCCATGCCGGGCAGCTTCAACTCCCCATGCAGTGGTTTGTCGGACACGCAAAGCAGGGTGCCGTAGGGTACGCGAAAGCGAAATCCGTTGGCGGCAATCGTGGCGCTTTCCATATCCAGACCGATGGCGCGCGATTGTGACAGGCGCTGCACTGGGCCGGACTGATCGCGCAATTCCCAGTTGCGGTTGTCGATTGTGGCCACGGTGCCGGTCCGCATGATCTTTTTCAGCTCGAAGCCTTGCAGACCGGTGACTTCCTCAACCGCGTCTTCCAGTGCGACCTGAACTTCGGCCAGCGCCGGGATCGGCACCCATGTCGGCAGGTCGTCATCCAGAACGTGATCCTCGCGCACATAGGCGTGGGCCAGCACGTAATCCCCCAGTGACTGCGAATTGCGCAGACCTGCGCAATGGCCCAGCATCAGCCAGACATGCGGGCGCAACACAGCAATATGGTCGGTAATGGTCTTGGCGTTGGACGGACTGACGCCGATATTGACCATGGTAATGCCGGAATTGTCCTTGCCCGTCAGGTGATAGGTCGGCATCTGCGGCATCCGCGCGGCAGCCTGCCCTGTCGTGCCCTTCGCCGTGGTGATCAGATTGCCCGGCTCTACCAATGTGTCATAGCCGCTGCTTGGATCGGCCACCGCCTGTTTCGCAAAAGCGATGAACTCATCAATATAAAACTGATAGTTGGTGAACAGGATGTGGTTCTGGAAATGCTCTGGTGCGGTCGCGGTGTAATGCGCCAGCCGCGCCAGCGAATAGTCAATGCGCTGCGCGGTGAACGGTGCCAGCGCGCGCGTACCGTTGGTATCAATCACAACCTGGCCATTGACGATATGGTCGTCGGTGATGTTCAGGTCCGGCACATCGAACAGATCGCGCAGGGGCCGATCCAGATGATCCTCAATCGAGCCTTCGATCTGCGTATCGTCAGCCATAGCGAAATGCAGCGGGATCGGTGTGTCGGACTGGCCCACGGTCACGCCGACCCCATGGTTATGGATCAGTAGCCCGATTTGCTGTGTCAGATAGTTTTCGAACAGTTTCGGGTGCGAAATGGTTGTGGAATACTGCCCGGGCTCTGACACATGGCCAAAGGACAAGCGGCTGTCGACCTTGGCAAAGCTGGTCGTCGTAATGGAAAGCTTGGGATAATACGCGCGGTAGCGGCCTTGAACCTCTGCCCCATCCATAACAGCGGCAAAGTGCTTTTGCAGGAAGGCAAGCGCATCATTATATTGCGCCTGAAGGGCGGCAACAGCTTCAGCCGCGTCTGTATAGACCTGATCCGGCGACGGCTCTGGCGCGATAATAGGCAGTTCGGAAATCTCAGGGTTCAGGTCCAATTAAGCCTCCGGTGCGATCAAAAGGTCGGTTCTTTCAAATTTCGTCACATCAATCAGGCCAAGGTCCGAGATGCGCAATTCCGGTATCACCACAAGCGCCAGCAGCGAATGCTGCATATAGGCGTTGTTCAGCGAACAGCCCGCATCCTGCATGGCCTGCACCATGGCGGCCGCATCGCGGGCCACATCCTCGGCCGGAGCGTCGGACATCAGACCGGCGATGGGCAAACGGACAAGGGCAACCTCCTGTCCATCACGATAAACGACGACCCCGCCACCGACCTCCGCCAGACGGTTTGCCGCCAGCGCCATATCGGATTTGGAGGTGCCGACGACAATCATGTGATGGCTGTCATGCGCCACGGTCGAGGCTATCGCCATATCTGCCGTGTAGCCAAAGCCAGACACAAAAGCGTTGGTGACCTGTCCCGTGGCTCTGTGACGTTCGACCAATGCGATCTGGCAGACATCGTTTGCGCGATCCATGCCAACCAGTCCGCCATCAACCGGCAAATCTGCCTCAAGCGCCTTGGTTGGTGCCTGATTTTCCACCACGCCAATGACGCGGGCACGCACGGAATTGGCACCATCAGGGGCAGCGATGTTGAAGTCCGCCGCCGTCAGCGTCTTGCCCATCTTCACCGTATCACGAGCCTGCTCAGACCAGGCATAATCTGGTTGCGGCGCTTTCAGCACGCCATCCTCGGCCACCACTTTGCCGCGCGCGATCACAATCTCAATCGGCAATGACCTAAGGTCAGAGGTCAGGATCACATCCGCCCGTCGTCCCGGCGTCAGTGAACCCAGATCCCGTTCCAGCCCGAAATGGGTCGCGGTGTTAATCGTGGCCATCTGCAAGGCAATCAGTGGATCAAGACCGCAGTCTATGGCGTGGCGCACAACGCGGTCCATATGCCCGTCTTGTACCAGCGTCCCTGCGAAACAATCATCCGTGCAAAGGATAAAGTTGCGCGGATCAAGGCCCTTTTCCGTCACAGCGGTGACCTGTGCCTCAACATCATACCAGGCGGATCCCAGCCGCAGCATGGCCCGCATCCCCTGCCGCACGCGCATGATGGCATCTTCTTCGCGTGTGCCCTCATGGTCATCGGCCGGGCCGCCTGCCGCATAGGCATGGAAACCGGACAAATCGGGAGAGGCATAATGCCCGCCCACCGTCTTGCCTGTGCGCTGTGTGGCGGCAATTTCGGCCAGCATTTTGGGATCACCGGCCATCACGCCGGGGAAATTCATCATCTCGCCCAGACCGATGATGTTGGGCCAGTTCATCGCCTCGGCCACATGTTCCGGCGTGATCTCTGCCCCGGTGGTTTCCAGCCCGGGGGCGGATGGTGCGCAGCTTGGCATCTGGACAAAGACATTGACCGGCTGGGCCAACGCCTCGTCATGCATCTCGCGCACGCCGGGAAGGCCCAGAACATTGGCGACCTCATGCGGATCGACAAACATGGTTGTGGTGCCATGAGGGATCACGGCGCGGGCAAACTGTGTGACGGTCAGCATGCCGCTTTCGATATGCATATGCCCGTCGCACAGGCCAGGCACCATAAAGCGCCCGTTTGCCTCGATCACTTCGGTGTCGGGACCAATCATGGCCGAGGCATCCGGGCCGCAATAAGCGATCCGTCCATCGGCAATCGCGATATCGGTATCAGGAATGGCCTCGCGGGAATGCACATTCACCCATTTACCTTTGCGGATTACCATATCAGCAGGGGTGCGGGCAGAGGCTACGTCAATCAGACGAGGCGCAACTTCGGGCCAGGTTTTGAGATGATTTGCAGTCATGGCCAACACTGCCATGCGCATATGTCAGGGGCAAGACAGAAACCAGAAATTAGGCTGGAGATCAGTACAAGCTCTGCGAAAGGCCCCCACAAGCTTACTTACGCGGTGACACCAAAACAAACTCGAAACTCCTTCGCAGAGCTTGGGTACAACCTTAATAGAACGGACACGCCCGAGGTGCTGTCAACATTGCTACATTTCTGACCAATTTATACCTAAAAGTCTGAATAAAATGAAGATAGCTAAAGAGGCGAGGTTAATAAAGTCGCCCAAAGACTATTTGGTTGTATGGGGTTAAGTGCATGGTTCCGAAGTATAAAACCGGCTCGGATAGTGGCAGCGCGGATGCGCTGACGCGTCGAAGCTTCTTAAAAACAAGTGCAGGATTGGTCGCACTTTGTGTCACGCCTGTGGCGCTAAGGGGGCAGACGATACCGGACACATTGCCGAATGTGCCTTACCGGATCGACGGGCCAGCCAAGGTGACGGGTCAGAAGATTTTCGCCCGTGATTTTCGCGCGGCAGATGTCTGGCAGGGATATGACCGGGAATGGCACGCACTATTCCTGCGGGCGACACGAACCGATGCGCCATTTACCGGGCTGGATCAGGCCTGGTTGCAAGAGGCCGCCCCCAAGAAGGTGATTTACGGGGATCAGGTCGACAGTGAGCTGCTGAAGCCGAATGTTGATCTGACCCGTGACATTTTGCTGGACCAGCCAGACCCGTCCGACGACCCGGAAAAGGACTTTGACCGGCCTGATGACTATCTGTTCGACCTTGTTGTGCGACGTGGCAACCAGCCGGACTTTCTTGGGCAGGCAGTGGCACTGCTGCTGTTTGATGACGCACGGGCGTTTCGCGCGGCCCGGACTCTGCTGCAGTTTCAGGATGACAAGGTGCAGACATACGGACCAGTCGGCCCGCCGAAGCCACCTGTGGTGTTCAGCCCCCAGACCCTGTTTGTGCGTGTAGCGGACCTCACTGGCGGGCCTGATATCTTTTCTTATGCTTCGGCTGACAATACCCAGGATTATCTGGCGGCAGCCCCCAAGTATCAGAAGCTGATCAACAGCTTTATTGAAGACACACCCGACCTGATCCGGCATCCGATCGACTGCGCCACCCAGGCGATGGACCCGGTTTTTATGGAGCCTGAATCCGGTCTGGCCTGGTTTCAGCCCCAAGCGCAAAAGATGTCCCTGGTCCTTGGAACGCAGTCACCTGATGGTGACGTTAAGGCGGTGGCCAAAATGTATAATGGCCCCGGGTCGCCGGGCTCGGTGTCCGAGGTGCATTTGCAAAGCTGCTATCCCGGTGGTGGGTTCGGCGGGCGCGACAGTTCACCCTTTACCCTGATGATTGCGCTGGCTGCGGCCTTTACCGACGGCAATCCTGTGCGTCTTGAGTATGACCGGTTTGAGCAGTTCTGCGTCGGGTTGAAGCGCCATGCCGCGACCCTGAAGGGAGAGCTTGCCGTCGATCAGAACATGAAGCTGCGCGCGTTGCAGATGGATATCGTTCTGGATGGCGGTGGACGACAGAACCTGTCCCCTTATGTTGCCCAGTTGGCCGCGATTTGCTCGGGCAACTGCTATAACCTGCCTTTGAATAACCTCTCGGCGCAGGCAAATCACACGCAGGATGTTTCGGGCGGGTCGCAGCGTGGTTTTGGCGGGCCGCAGGCGTTTTTTGCTGTTGAAACCGCATTGGATGAAATCGCCCGGCAGCAGAACTGGGACCCGTTTACGTTCCGCCGCGCCAATCTGATCACCGATGGTGACCGCACGGTTGTTGGCGGCCCCTATGAGCCGGGCCTGAAACTGCGCAAGATCCTTGATATGGCAGAACAGCATGTGCTGTGGCGGGATCGTGCCCGGCTTCGGGCGCAATATGCGCGGCGCGGCAAGATCTACGGCACCGGCATGGCCATGTCGCTTCTGGCCTTCGGAACCTCGGGCGATGGGGTCGTGGCAGGTGTGCAACTGACGCCGGGTGGGATCAGGGTTCAGACCAATGCGGTGGATATGGGAAACGGTTCGGCCACAACACTGGCCGCGGTGGTCGAGGAAGAGTTGGGTCGCCCGGCTGGTCACATCGACACCGGCGATTACACCTTGTTTGTCAAGACCCAGTTGGATGACAGCTGGGGCGGCAATTGGGATGACCCGAAATGGACCGCAAAGGGTGTCGGATCATCATCGGCCAGTTTGACGGCATTTTTCCAGACCCATGTGACGCAGAATGCGGCCCGCGCGCTTTATCTGCAGTCTGTCCTGCCAGCGGCCCGCGACATTTGGGGGCTTGATATAGCTCAGGAGGATGTCCGGTGGGAACTGGGCCATCTGATCGGTCCGCGCGATGCGGAACCGCTGCATATCGGGCGCTTGCATGATCATATTGTTGAGATAGGTCTGCCGACCGGGGCGCTGGCGCATGCCTATTTCCAGCAGCAATGGGCCACAGGCACCTTTGCCCTGACGCCGGGGCCGGTGACCTTACCGATTGATGGACTAGCGTTTTATTCCAACGGCAATGATGATCCGACGCCGGTCTGGCGCAGCAAGATCATCCCCCCACCAGAAGCAGCCCGGCGCTATGCGCGTACCGTCTTTTGCCCAAGCGCCAACGTGATCGGCGTCAGCGTTGATCGCTCAACTGGCGCTGTCAGGGTCGAGAATGTTGTGACCTTCCTCGATCCCGGCCGGGTGTATGTGGAACCTCTGGTCTCGGGCCAGAGCCAGGGCGGTCTGGCCATGGCAATCGGCTACACGTTGATGGAGGACGTCTTGCCTGGGCCGGATGGTCCCGGCGGTGGGCGGTGGAACCTGAACCGCTATCACGTGCCAAGGATGGAAGATGTGCCGCTTTCCGACACGCTGGCCCCGGGTCAGCGATTGCAACAGCTGGTGCTGGTGCAGGATCAGACTGCACAGGCCGGAAAGGGTATAGCGGAATCGGTGATGTGCTGCATTGCCCCGGCCATATCCAACGCCCTTGCTGATGCCATTGGTCATCGCTTTACCAGCTTACCAATCTCCGCAGAACAGGTCCTTGAAAGGATGCCCGCATGAGTATCGAGTTTACCGTGAATGGCGCCCCTGTGGTTGTCCCGGATGACCGGGCCGGGGACAAATTAATCGACGTTCTGCACGAGGAACTGAACCTGACCGGCACCAAGTTCTGTTGTGGCATCGGCGTCTGCCGGGCCTGCACCGTGGCCGTGCGTCATGCGGGCGGCCCCGTTCGCCAGCCGGTCATTGCCTGCTCGACCGCGGTTTCACTGCTGGACGGGGCAGAGGTGACAACCGTCGAGGGCGTGGCGGATGGAACACTGCATCCGTTGCAGGTCGCTTTTCTTGAGAATTTCTCGTTCCAATGCGGCTATTGCACCCCGGGCTTTCTGATGGGCGCACTGGCCTTTCTGGATCAGTTGCGCGTGACGCCGGTGCCGCGGGACAGACTTGATCAGGCCATCGAGGATGCGATGAACACGCATATCTGTAGGTGCAGCGGTTATAAACGCTATATCGACGCCATCCGTCAGGTGGCGTTGACCCAGATGGAGGACGCGCAATGAGGTGGATGTGTGCTTTGTTGTTGATCGCCGGGGCTGCATCCGCGCAGGATACGCGACGCGATTATGCCGCGCAATGCGCTGCCATGGTTGGGACAATACCTGATTTTTCCTGCAGCGCCGGTGTGGTTGTGCCGGTGACGGTTAATGGTCAGACCCCAGTGCAATATACGCCAGATATGCTGTGCGACCGCCCAGGGCTTCTGCCCAATGGGGCAGGCAGCGATGGGCAATGTGTGCCCTATTCGCGGATCCTGGATCTGTCGCAGGGTCTGACCCAGATTTCGGTGATGTGTCGGCAGAAAAAGATACGGCCTGCTGACTCGGTGCTGTACGATGAAATTGACATCATCGCCCATAACGCAGCCACCGGGGCGACCTGCTGGTTCCAGGCCGAGGGGAGTGCGGATGAGCCGCTAAATGGGTCCAATGTCCCCTCGCCCAACTCACCGTCAGCGGGGGATTTCTGGCACGAACCTGCCGAAGTGGCCTCGGACGGGTGCGGGAATTGCCATGACAACGATCCCTTCATGTACAGCCCGTTTGTCGGGCAGGTCTGGGAGCAGGTGCCAACCGACCCGTTTGGACCTTACTTCCATGTCGGGCCGCAATACGGCTTTGACGCCTGGCCGACCGACCTTTTAGCGCCGCGTGACAGCACCTGCACCGGATGCCACCGGATCGGGACGGACCAAACCTGCGGGTATTTGACAAAACTGGCTACAGGGATGGTAATACCAGACGGCAGCGACGCATTGGCGCAAAGCTACCCCAACAATCACTTCATGCCGCCCGACCATGGGCTGAACCTTACAGCTTGGGAGGTTATCCATCAGCCCTCCGTCAGCGAGATATTGGAGTGCTGCCTTGATAGCGGGCAACCAGCATGCAAAAAGCAGTCAATAAATGGGACAGTGGAATGAAAGTCAGCGAACAGTTTCCACATCTGCTAAAATCCCCCCTCTTTGCAGATATGCCGAAAGAGGATGCGCGCGGTTTTCTGGACCGGTGCACGCCTAAGCTTTACAGGCAAAAAACCGTGGTTCTACGCGAAGGAGAGCCAGTGGAGGGCATCTTCATCGTCGCTTTCGGGACATTGGATATTTATTCAACCAGCTTCAATGGTCACCGCATCCTGTTACATCGGGCCGGCCAGGGCGAGATTCTGGGCGAGTTGGAAATCATGGCTGACCGCCCCTGCGCGGCCAGTTGTGAGACCGCACGTAATACGACGCTTTTGAACGTTCCTGTTCCGCTGCTTTATGAACATCTCGCCTCGCGCAAGTTCATGCGGAACCTGATGCAAACCTTGCACAAACGCCTGCGCCGCGAGAACCAGTTCAAGGTGTTGGACAAGTGTTATCCGATCCGCCAGCGGCTGAGCGCCTATCTGTTGTATCTGTCGGGCCGGTCGATGATCGTCACCGACAATCAGTCCTTTCTGGCTGAACTGATTGGGTGTTCCCGCCAGACCATCAACCGTGAACTTGGCGCCTTACGGGATGATGGTGCAATCCGCATCAGCGGCCGCAAGATCGAGATCGCCGATGTCGACCTGCTGCGCGATTTTTCTGGTGTGCTGGACTGAAGTGTATCGCAGATATGCGATGCCTCGGGCTCACTTGGAAAAGCGTCAGGAGTGCTGCACTTCAAACACGCGATCATGCGTCAGCGATGGGATCTGGGCACGGGCCTTGTCTGCTTCTGAAAGGTCGATGCTCAACATAGCCGTGCCGGGTTCAGTGCCCATATCCAGCATAATTTCGCCCCAGGGATTGATTACCAGCGAATGACCGAAGGTTTCGCGTCCATCCTCATGCTTACCGGTCTGGGCGGGTGCCACAATCCAGCATAGGTTTTCGATGGCCCGGGCGCGCAGCAGCGTGTGCCAATGCGCTTTGCCGGTCGGAACGGTAAAGGCGGCGGGAACGAAGATCAGGCGCGCACCGGCCTGGGCATAGCTGCGAAACAGCGCGGCAAAGCGCACATCATAGCAGATCGCCATACCCCAGAGACCCCAGGGCGTTTGGGCCAGCGTGGCATGGGTCCCGGGGGCAAAGCGTTTGCTTTCGCCGGTGGGCTTTTGACCCTCTAGCGTAATATCAAATAGGTGGATCTTATTGTATTCGGCGGTGATCGCCCCATCCGGGGCAATCAGACTGCCATGGTTCAGGCTGCGCCCGCCCTGCCCCTGGACCGGCGTTGATCCGGTATTGATCCAGATGTTGTGCTGACGTGCGGCCTCCTGACAGGCGGAGATAAAGGGGTTATCTGCAGAAAGCACAAAATCCGCAGGCATGGCGCGCAGGTTCATCAGCCCAGCGACCTCCGGCAAAGCCATCAGGTCGCAATCGCTGGCCGCAGCCTGTTCAGCGGCATTCCGCATGACGGCTATGTTCGGCGCATAATCCGCCGCCGAGGTCATCTGCACAACGCAAAGTTTCAGCTCATCCCGCATGATCACAGCATGCCCTGTTGCGCGACGTTCGGCCAGCCCTTAAACTAAATCTTGCCGACAGGACGCTGCCCGTGCTCGGGTGGCTGATCTTGTCCAAAATTTCCAGCGCAATGAAGCAGATTATCTTCGTGCGGCCTATAATGAGACGCAGGCGCGCACGGATTTTATCACGCCGCTGCTCGCGGCATTTGGATGGGACGTCCACAACGTCGCTGGCCAACCGCTTGGGCTTAGGGAAGTTATCGAAGAGGCAACGGTTGAAGTCGGCGAAGAGCGGCTTTCCAAGAAGCCGGACTATGAACTGCGCCTTGCGCGCCAGCGCAAGCTCTTCGTCGAAGCCAAAAAGCCAAGTGTGCGCATTGATCGGAGTAGGGATGCCGCATTCCAGACGCGGCGCTACGGTTATTCGGCAAGCCTGCCGATCTCGATCCTGACCAATTTCCATCAGCTGGCGGTCTATGACTGCCGGCCCTCTCCAAACAACACCGATGAAGCGCATGTCGCGCGTATTCTACTTGTCGGATACGAAGAGTTTGAGGCTCGCTTCGACGAACTGTGGCAGCTTCTGTCGCGTGAGGCGGTGTACTCTGGCGATTTTGATCGACGCTTCACCGTCGATGTGACCCGGCACGGTGCCGATCAGTTTGACGACTTTTTCTTGCGCCAGGTACGGTCGTGGCGCGAGCGTCTCGCAAGAGATATTCACCAGCAAGTCCCCGGCCTGTCGCCGGACGAGCTGAGCTATGCGGTGCAACTGTTCCTTTCCCGGATCGTGTTCCTGCGTATCTGTGAAGATCGCGACATCGAGCGGTATGAAACCCTGCGTGGCCTGACTGCTGGCAACAGTTTCGATGCTCTTATGGCGGAGCTGCGGCGCGCGGACGCCTTCTATGATTCTGGTCTATTTCGGCTGCTCGATGATGCGCGGCTCGGGATTCGCATCAGCGACGATGTGCTGAGCGGTATCATCAACGAGCTTTACTACCCGCAAAGCCCCTACACCTTCGCGGTCGTGGAAACCGAAGTCCTTGGGGAAATCTACGAACAGTTTTTAGGCGAGATCATCACGATCGACGCGCATGGCAACGTCGAGATCGTTAGCAAGCCCGAGGTGCGGGACAGCGGCGGTGTAGTGCCGACGCCGCGCTATATCGTCGATGCAATTGTGCAACGCACGCTTGGACCAAAACTGGCCGGACAAGGCCGGGTTATCCCAACCCTCGCGCAAAGCGGAGTGGGAGAAGATGAACCGCGTTGGCTCAACGTGTCCGAATGCCCCTCGTAGGCCAACGCGAGCTGGTTGCGAAGGTCGGTGAACCTGTTGTTAACGGGGGTCGCGGAAAGCATCAGAACCTTTGTCTTGCCAGCGGATGCCTGCCCGGCGCACGTGGGTTTCAGCTTACGCAGGCAGATCGCCTTCGTGCACGCGCGATCGAGACACTGATGTGCACGTTCGCTCTTGATCTGGAGGATTTGAGGCCTGAATTCGGACAGCGCGTAGAGACCCTGAAACCCCAACTTGCTAAGCTTGCAGGCCGCTTCGCGCCTTTCGTCCAGCGGGACGGATCACGCATCCTGATCCTGCCCGAGGGTCGGACGCTCACCCGCATTATTGCTTCAGTATTTGATCAACATGTGCCAGAGGGCGTGCGCTATTCACGCGCGTCCTGAGCGAACGAACAAGGTGATCATTGCTGCAGAGTTCACAGCGCTGACACACCGATCACAACCGGATGCAGGGCGATCAGGGCAGCAAACAGCACGACCCCAAGGGCAAGCCGGGCCACAGCGCCCAACCAGGACGTCGGCTTTCCGAGAACCGGAGCCTCTCCAACGGTTGCGTTCAACCGATCCCACTGGTCGGATCCCATCTCCCGTTTCTTGCGGCGGTTGATCAGCGTTCGGCCTCCCAGGGCGAACCCGCCCAGAACGCCGAACAGTAGGACATGGGCGAGGTCACCATTGGGCAGCATGTGAAAGGTCGCCCAAAGCGCCAGAGCCGCCAGCAACGGGTGCCGGACCAGCCGCACGATGCCGGGGCGCGCAGGGTCGAACATGTCGTTGCGCGCACCGCCAAAGGAAAACGGATTTGGGCGACCGATAGAAAAGGCTAGGATCAGGCAGACCACCAGCATACCTGCATGCGCCACGTGTCGGTGCCAGGCAAGCTGGGGCCAAAGCTCGACGTAAGGTGCCGCGCCTGCCGCCCAGATGAGCAGAGCCAGCAAAGCAAGCGACAGCACCGAATAGCCGACTGCAAACCCGCGCGGACCGACCCGTGCAACGATGCGCGACTTTATCGCGGGTCGCACCGGGATCGAATGCGTCGCGAAAAATAGGGCAAAAATGCCGAGGAAACCGGCCCAAGTCATGCGTCTTACTCGGCCTTTGGCCGCAGAAGCATCGGACCATAGACCAGGACAAAGCCTCCGAAGGCCAGCAGCCAGAATACGCCGGAAAGGGTGCTCAGGCCCAGATGGAGCGGGGTCAGGAACCGCATCAGCGCCGCTACAAAGACGCATACAAAAAACGCAATAGTGGCCCTGCTCGCTGTCAATTCGCGGCCCGTGTGCCCAAGTGTGGCCCGGGTCATGACCGCCAGCGTCATCGCCCCGATCGCACCCGCCATCCACAGATGCTGTGCGCCAGCTGTGCCCGGATTGCCCAGGATCTGATCCAGCCCAAGCGCGAAGGCACCCAGCGGAATAAACGCATAGGACGCATGCAGGACGAACACCAAAGGTTCGTTCAGCGTGTGGTGCCCCCGCCACCGGGTCAGCCGGATCAGATGCAAAACGCCGAACACCAGCAGGCAGAACCCGGTGGTGACCGTGAAGGGCTGAAGCGTCCAGATCGCTAGGATCGGCAGGCTGAATAGAAGCGTGGCCTTGTCGAAGCGCTGCATCGGCGGTGCAGGACGCGCGTTATACTGTTCGCGCACCAGCCAGTTGCGGGTAAAGGACGGGATGATCCGCCCACCGATGACGGCGATCATCATCACCGCTGTCGCCAGGCCCAGCCGCAGCCCATAGCCCTGCGCGGCGTATTCACCGGCAAATGCCTCGTAGTGAAACAGCGCATTGGCCAACGTGAATACGGCAAGCAGGGCCAGCACGATCAAGTTCCGCCAGTTTTTGCCCGCAATGATTTCGCGCAGGATCAGACCGCCCAACGCAATGGGAAAGGCAAGGTCGATGGCCGGAGCCACAAATGAGGGAAGCGAATTGGAGAACAGAATAGCCACGCGCCCGGCGCACCAAAGCGCAAAAAGCCCCGCCAGTCGCCAACCGACGATTGGCAAACGCCCGGTCCAGTTGGGCACAGCCGTCAGCAGGAAACCGGCAAGCACCGCGCCAAGATAGCCGAACAGAAACTCATGTGCGTGCCATGACCCACGGTCAAAGCGGGTGGGCAGGTCGACACCGCCCATCAACACCGCCAGCCAAAGGCCCATGGAAAAAAGGACCCAGACTGCACCGAAAAGGAAAAAGGGGCGGAAGCCAAAGCTGAAAATCGCCGGGCCGTTCCAGCTACGCATCTGCTCTGCGGATGACTGCGCCATCATGGTCGCTCCGTTGTTACGCAGGTCGTGCTCAAAACGGTCTCGTCTTTGCTACATGTCAGGCGCACCCTGCGACCGCGATGGAAAAAGGTCAGCCTGACCTTGCCTGCGTCTTCGCCCTCACCCGTTTCGAAACGCGAGGTGATCTCGCCCCCACGCATCAGCAGCTGCACTTCGTCGGGCGACAGGTCGAGCAATGCGCCAAGATCGCGCGCGTCAATGGTGGGCTGGTCACCGCTCATGTCGATTTTCACTGCACGCTCCTTTGTCGGCCACGTCCATCAGGTGACGGATGTGTTTCGCAAAATACCATGTTGCGGGAATGCCGAGAGCCGCGCCGATCAGAATTGAAAGCCCGGTGGACAGGATCGGGCCACCGATCCAGCTAAAGATCAGGGCGGCAAAGAATACGTTGACCGCTGCCGCACCAGCACCGAATGGGTAGAGCACCAAAGCGATCTTGCGCGTGGACCAGCCCGCCCGTGTCATCTGCGCGACACGAGCCACTGAACGGCCACCATGCTTGCCACAAGCGTGATGCAGGCCAAGGCGTACCAGAATTCCGCCGTAGCGGATTGCGCCTGTGGAATCGGGCGGTCGAAGCCTTCCGCGAAAAGCCGCGAGCCTGCGAGAACGAAGATGCCGGTGAGTGGAAGAAAGAAGCGCATGTCAGGTCTCCTGTGTCAGTGTTTTGTAAATGTCGGGCAGCGCGCGCAGCAGGCGTTCGGGGTTCGGCAAAAGGGCAAACCCGCCGCGCCCGAAGATGCGCGCGAACCAGTCCTGTCCGTCCTCGTCAATCACAACGCCATGCAGGCTCTGGCCCGCCGCGCGGGCCTCGCGCACGGCCATGTGGCTGTCCTCGATCCCGTGCTGGCCTTCGTAGTGGTCCAGATCGTTGGGCTTACCGTCGGTCAGAACGATCAGCAGCTTGCGAGCGCTCGGTTCCTCGGCCAGTTGCGCGCTGACATGGCGGATCGCGGCACCGAGGCGGGTGTAATGGCCGGGCTTCAGCGCGCCGATATTGGCGGTGATCGCCGGTGACATCGGGTCGTCGAAGCCCTTGCAGCGGGTCAGGAAAACCCGGTCACGGCGCAGCGATGAAAAACCCCAGATGCCGCAGCGGTCGCCCGCCGCGTCGATCCCGGCCGCCAATGCCGCCATCGTGTCGCGGGCCACGTCGATGACGCTGGTGTCGCCGATTGCGGCTTCGGTCGACCGCGACGTGTCGATCAGGAAGGCAACCGATACGTCACGATCCATCTGCCGCGCGGCGTGCCAGATACGATCCGATCCGCGCCCGGTCGCCACCATGTCGGCCCGTGCGGTCAGGACCGCGTCCAGGTCCAACTCTGCCCCATCGATCTGGCGCGGTTGCAATACGCGGCGCGGGCGCAGGGCCTCGAACTGGCGGCGCACCTCGCGCACATAACGTTCATTCGGCGCATAGGGCGCGCCATCGGCCACGGCGGGCGCATCAAGCACGCGGCAGTGATCTTCCATGTAGCTGCGCGACCGGTGGTTCCATTCTGGATAGGTATGCTTGCCCGCCAGAGCCTCGTGATCGGCATCGGCGGGCGACAGGTCGAGATGCAGGCGCAGCCGTGTGGCGACCTTCCGGTCCTGTTTCGACAGGGTGATCCAGTCCTGATCATCGGCGGCCTTTTGAGCATTTTCGTCATCGTCGTCATCGACGCTGCGGTTGATGTTCATGGATTCGACCCATGACAGGATCGATTCAAAGCGGTGAATGATAAAGCTGTCCTTGCGGTTCTGCTGGTCCTGATCCTTGCGCTCGCCCAGCTTGCGGTTGCTGAGAGTAGCACCCGGTGCCGGTGCGGCGGGATCGGCTTCGGCATCGTCGGCAGCCTGCCCACCCGTGCCGGGGCGTTCAAAGCGCAACCAGATCGGAACAGGGGCGCATGGCATGTAGCTGCGCGCGTCTGCACCTGCGGCATCAAGCGCGGGAGCCTGGCCACAGAGCTGATCAAGGACCGCCCGTTCCATTGCGGCTTCTTGGGCGGGGCGGTGCATGTCTGTCCGGGCCTCTGCACAAAGCGTGGCCATGGCGAGATAGCGGTCACGCAATCCGGGGCAGGCTAGATAGGCCTTGTCCGCAGCCGCTACATTTGCGCGAATATGCGCGCAATCCCGTGCGGGGCCGGGCAGGCCTAGATCGAATGCATCGACCTCGGTCACAGCGGCTAGTGCCGTCAGCCAGAAAAAGGCAGCACGGTTCAGGTCCGGGTCGGGGAAGGCGTCCATGACGGGTGGCAATGCGAGCCGTTCGCCATCGAAGCGCGCCACCCATTCCCGATCCCGTTCGGCTCCGAGTTTGCGGCGCATGCGTTGACGGTGCTGCACAACGCTTGGCGCAACCTCGGCCAGTTCGACCCCCGGTGCCCCGCCGAGCGCGCGGAAGAGCACGGCAAGGCTGGGCCGGACCGAGGCCAGCGTGACGCCCGCTTCGGGGTATGTGACACCAGCCCCGATCCCGCTGGCCATGTCGTGCCAGAGGTTTCCGACTGTTTCTTCGGGTTCCATGAGGTCGCGCAGGTGCATCATGCTCACCCGTAGATCGTGCTGACCAGGTCGCGCAGTGATTGCTGCACATCAGGCTCGTCGCTCAGCGGCTCGATAACCGCCGCCTCAAGCGCCTGGGTGACGCCCATACCGCCTGCCATAAGCGTCGCGGCATAGATCAACAGACGAGTCGACACACCTTCTTCAAGGTCCATGCCACTTAGTCTGCGGATATGTCCCGCGAGGCGGACCAGTGGCGCGACGCGGCCCGGCTCCAGCCTGCTTTCAGAGGCAACGACTGCGATCTCCGTCTTCGCATCGGGGAAGTCGAAACTGATCGACAGGAAGCGCTGCCGGGTCGAGGGTTTCAGCCGCTTGAGCACGTTCTGGTAGCCGGGGTTGTAGCTGGCCACCAGCATGAATGACGCGGGTGCCACGAGCTCTTCGCCCGAGCGGTCGATCATCAGCGTGCGCCGCGTATCCGTCAGCGGGTGCAGCACCACGGTGACATCCTTGCGGGCTTCGACCACCTCATCAAGATAGCAGATGCCACCCTCTCGCACGGCCCGGGTCAGGGGGCCATCGACCCAAACGGTTTCGCCCCCCTTGAGCAGATAGCGTCCAATCAGGTCCGCCGCAGACAGATCGTCATGGCAGGCGACAGTATGAAGCGGCTTGCCCAGGCGTGCCGCCATGTGCTCGACAAAGCGTGTCTTGCCGCAACCGGTCGGCCCCTTCAGAAGAAGGGGCAAACCGTTGTCATGGGCCATCTCGAACAGGTCGCATTCGCGCCCCGCGGGTTGATAGAACGGGAGTTTGGGTGTGGTTGCGATATTCATGGCTTACTCTCCCGGAACAGGGTTGGCAGGACCCGGTGTGATGACCTCGTCCTTGCGCACCACAAGCATCGAGTAGATGAACAGGAGTGCCCCCAACACGACCGCCGCGCCTGCGCCGAACCGCATCAGGTAGAAGATCGCAAGATCGTCCTGCACTGTCATGTAGTAGTCACCAATCACCCGCTGCATGTGCGTCTGGATTGTACCCGCGAAGGTCAGCACGAAAGTCATGAAGGCCATGCCCCCGGTCATCAGCCAGAACGACGCCATGTTGAGCACCTGGTTGTAGGGCGCACGTTCGCGCAGCATCGGCATCGCGTAGGTAAAGATCGCGAGGTTCAGCGCCACATACGCTCCGAAGAAAGCCAGGTGTCCGTGGGCTGCGGTGATCTGCGTGCCGTGGCTGTAGAAGTTCACCCCGTGCAGCGTGTGCAGGAAACCCCAGACGCCCGCGCCGAAGAAGGCGACGGTACTGGACCCCAGCGACCATAGAAGTGCAGCCTTGTTGGGATGGTTCTTGCGACCCTTCCAGACCATGACGAAAGCAAAGCTCATCATCAGGAAGAACGGGATTACCTCGAAGGTCGAGAAGATCGAGCCGACCCACTGCCAGTAGCCCGGCAGACCGATCCAGTAGAAGTGGTGCCCGGTGCCAAGAATGCCGGAAAACAGCGCCGTGGCGACGATGACATAGAGCCATTTTTCCACCACTTCACGATCCACTCCTGTCAGCTTGAGAAGCAGGAAGGCAAGGATCGCAGCCATCACCAGTTCCCAGGTCGCTTCGACCCAAAGATGCACGACGAACCACCAGTACATCTTGTCGAGGCTTAGGTTATCGGGGTTGATGAAGGCAAATATCCACAGCAGCGACAACAGCCACAGCCCCATCAGAAGCACATTGGTGATCGCCGTTTTCTTGCCTGCCAGAACCGTCATCGAGATGTTGAGCAGGAATATCAGCGCAGCGATGAGGATGCCGAACTTGACCCAAAGCGGCTGTTCAAGGAACTCGCGCCCGCCATGGATACCGACCAGATACGAACCAACGGCGCCCAGTGTCCCCACCAGCAGAATGATCAACTGGACATAAGCCAGCTTTGGCGACCAGATATCACGCTCGGATTCTTCGGGGATCAGAAAATAGGCGGCGCCAAAGAAGCCCAGCAGCAACCAGACGATCAGCGCGTTGGTATGGATCATGCGGATCACGTTGAAGGGCAACAGCTCGGACAGGAAATTGGGCGAGACATAAATCCAGCCCGCAAGAAGCCCGCCCAGCACCTGGACACCAAACAGCGCCATCGCTGCAAGGAAGTACCAGTAGGCCACTTTCTGAGATTGATATTTCATCGTTTCGTCTCCTTATCCGGCCTCGTTTGGCGGCCAGCCCTGCGTATCGGTCTGATCTGCCCAGCGGAGAAACTCCGCGAGACCGCGAATGTCCTCATCAGTAAGTTCGTATTTCGGCATTTGTCTTCGGCCTTCGATTCCGCTGGGCTGGCTTTCGATCCAGGCCTTGAGGGTTTCGAAAGCGTCCTCGGGGCTGTCGAGCACGCCCCAGCGGGTCATCACGTTGCCGACTTCAGGCGCGAAATAGGCACCCTCGCCATGCAGGCTGTGACAATTGATGCAGGAGTGTTGCTCCCACACATGCTTGCCGTGAATCACCTCTTCGCTCAGCGGCATACCTGCCGTCGAGACGTTCACAACGTATCTATGGGAATGGACGGTCATCGCCACGAAGACCACGACAAAGAAAATCGAGCCTCCGTAGAAGATGTTTCGCGCCCGTGATTTTGTGAGAATTTCCGCCATGAGCCGGTCTCCTTGAATTCGGGATGACCAATCTCTAGCGCGGCGCGACACGTCAAAGTTTGCGCCAGCACAACGTTTCGACTCTTTGGGTGTCTAGTCTTGGATCATCAGGAGAGACACATGCGAAAGATGAAACTCGATGATCCCGACCTGCCGCTGTCAGAATTGATGTCGCGCTGGCCAGAGACAATTGCAGTCTTTAACACGCACAGGATGCTTTGTGTCGGGTGTCTCATCAGCCCGTTTCACACGATTGTTGATGCCTGCGCGGAGTACGGCCTGGATGAAGACGTGTTTTTCGCAGAGTTGATGGAAGCTGCGGGTCTATAGATCACTCTTTGGCTGGGAAATCACGACAAGCGCGTGCGGGTCCAGTACCTTGATGCGCTTACGTTTGCTTTGCACGAGGCCCTGTTTCTCCCAGGCGCTCAGGAGGCGGCTGGCCGTATGTAGCGTGGTTGCCGTCAGTTCCGACAAATCTTGCCGCGTGATTGGAAAATCAATCTCGATCCCGTCCGATACCTTGCGACCTGTCTGGTTGATCAGCCGAAGCAGTGCATTTGCTACCCTCTGCTCGACTTGTTGTGTTGCCATCTCCACAACGCGATTGTGAATTTCGCCCATGCGGTCGCCGACGGTCTTGTATGTTTCTGTCGCGAACCCAGCATAGTTTGATACAAATCCGTCCCAAAGCCGAGTTGGCCAACTGAGCACAATGGACTCGGTCGCGGTCATAGCCGTTGCCGGGTAGGTCTCTCGCCCAATCGCCTTTGCAATTCCTAACAGCTGCCCTGCGGGAATATGCAAAGCCGTCACTTGCTCCCCCGTCGGCGTTACCCGCACCACCCGCACATATCCATCAAGTAACATGAAGAAGCGTTCGGCGGGTGCGCCCTCATCAAAAATCGCGACTCCTTCGTCGTATCTGCGCGACGTCGCCTGATCCAGGATCGTGCGAATCTCACGCTTCTCCAGTTTGGAGAAGGGTGGCAGATGCGTCAGCAGGCTCTCATCGAGCCGCGGCAGCGTCTTGCGAGGCGATAAATCGGTCATCCGCGCAGTCATGCCACAATATCCACCGTAATTTCCATCGCTTATCGGTTCGGAGTCACCAACAGCGCGATCGAATTTGAATTTGAGCCAGCGCAAAGTTCTCTTTGTCGAAAATCTTAATCTTGTCCTCAACGAACAACCCGAACGGAAAGGAAAACGAAAATGCTTCGCACTGTTGTATCCGGTCTCGCTCTCGCCGCCTTGATGGGTGGCGCAGCTTTTGCTGAGACCTTCGAGGTTCAGATGCTCAACAAGGGCGCGGATGGCGAACGTATGGTTTTCGAACCTGCCTTCATCCAGGCGCAGCCCGGTGACACGATCAAGTTCATCGCTGCCGACAAGGGCCATAACGCCGAAGTGAACAAGGGCATGATGCCGGAGGGCGCAGAGGGGTTCAAAGGTAAGATCAACGAAGAAATCGAGGTCACTTTGGACGCGGAAGGCGTCTATGGGGTGATCTGCAAACCGCACTTTGCCATGGGCATGGTGATGACCATCGCCGTCGGTGACGTTGAGGTGCCTGACGACTTTTTCGAAGGCCGGGTTCCGCCGAAAGCCAAAGAGCGGTTCGAAGCACAGCTCGCCAATCTCGCAACGAATTAACGGATCGGCGGACGCGACGTCCGCTAGCCGGAACTAAACCCCACAGGAGGGAATCATGACCAAATTCATCAATCCCGGTCTCATGAAAACGAGCCGCCGCAACGTCTTGCGAGGCAGTATGCTCGCCGGTGCCGCTGCAATGACGGGAGCCGGGGCAATGGCTGCATCTCGGGCACCCAAGCTGCACGGCATCAACGCCGCGTCGGCCAAAATCTACTACGCTGCGGGCAAGGAAGAAGCCGCAACAGATGCCAAACCTGCTGATTTGTCGGGATACACCCGGGTGAAGCAGGAACTGGTCGCACCGCCCTTTGCGCCTGCGCATGAACAGGTTGCAACTGGGGGTCCGAAGATCGTTGAGATCACAATGGAAACCGAAGAGCGGCTTATGGTCGTCGACGAGGACAACGGCGCAAGCATCTGGGCGCTGACCTACAACGGCTCGGTGCCGGGCCCACTGATCATTGTCCACGAAGGCGACATGGTCGAACTCACCCTGCGCAACCCCACGTCGAGCGTGATGGAGCACAATATCGACTTCCACGCATCAACGGGCGCTCTGGGCGGCGGTGGCCTGACCCACGTCTACCCAGGTGAGGAATGCGTCTTGCGCTGGAAGGCTACGAAGCCTGGCTGCTTCACCTATCACTGTGCTCCGGGTGGAGACATGATCCCCTATCACGTCACGCATGGCATGAACGGTGCCATTATGGTGCTGCCGCGCGATGGTTTGAAGGACAAGGACGGCAATCCGCTGCGCTATGACAGCATCGCCTATTTCGGCGAGCAGGACTACTACCTGCCCAAGGACGAAAACGGCGACTATCGCACCTATGAGGCGGCAGGCGACGACTACGCCGACAGCCTAGAGGTAATGCGTGGCCTTATCCCAACCCATTCGGTGTTCAACGGTGCCGTCGGTGCCCTTACGGGAGAAGGCGCGATCAAAGCCAAAGTCGGTGAGACCGTGCTGATGGTCCACAATCAGGCCAACCGGGATTCTCGTCCGCACTTGATCGGTGGGCATGGCAACTATGTCTGGGAGAGCTCGTTCACCGACGCGCCTCTGCAGGACATGGAAACCTGGTTTGTGCGTGGCGGCAGCGCCGTCGCAGCGATGTACACCTTCGAACAACCGGGCGTTTATGCCTACGTGAACCACAACCTCATCGAGGGTGTGATGCTCGGGGCGACCGCTCACGTGGTGGTCGAAGGTCAGTGGGACAATGCGCTCATGGAGCAAGTTGTCGCTCCGCGCAGTTTCGAAATCTAAGAGAGGGGGGAGGACCGATGTCGGCCGCTGCATACTCAGAGACAAGACTTGGTAAGACGTCCCTTCGTTTCGCCATCTTGGGTCTTGCGGCGGCAAGCATCGCCTGGGTCGCGCTCACGCAGCGCGGCCCGGATCCAGCCTATTTGCCCGTGATGGCTGAACAGGCCGTCATTTTGCCAGACGGGCGTTCGGTGTACGTGCAAAAGTATGAAGTCACCGTAACTGAATGGAACAGATGCGCGGACGAGGGTGCCTGCGAGCTGGCCTTGCGCGCAAGACTTGACCAAGACCCTGCTACAACACCGGCAACCGGGCTGAGTTATGTGGACGTTCAGCAATATGTCGCCTGGATCAATAAGCGGAGTCGTCACAACTTCCGACTGCCCACTGCTGAAGAATGGAATTTCGTGGCGGCCGCCGTTCTCCCCGAGAAACCCGATCCTCTCTTCACGGACCCTTCACTGACCTGGGCGTCCAGCTATCTCATCGAGGGCCTGGCCCCACGAGCGCTCAAGCCTCAGGGCAGTTTTTCGGCCTCTCCAGAAGGCGTTGTCGATCTCGATGGCAGCGTGTGGGAATGGACGATGGAATGCTATGATGGGCTGGATGACGGAACGGCTCCTGATCGCTGTCCTG
This sequence comes from Halovulum sp. GXIMD14793, assembly GCF_054457435.1. Classification (NCBI taxonomy): domain Bacteria; kingdom Pseudomonadati; phylum Pseudomonadota; class Alphaproteobacteria; order Rhodobacterales; family Paracoccaceae; genus Halovulum; species Halovulum sp. GXIMD14793. The sequence continues at coordinate 28,668 of NZ_JBTLNE010000048.1, forward strand.
CATTCTTCGTGGGCGGCGAACACCTGGCAGCGATGTCCTATCTGATCAGGGACCCCGCGCGTGGAGGATGCGCCGTCGGAACGCCGCCGGCCCACCTTGGGATGCGCCTGATCAGCGATAAAGCGGTTTGAGCATTTGACGAGCTCCATGCGATTATCAAATCAAGCTTTGCGCGCGAGACGAGAGATTGGTCGAACAATATGATCGAACGACCGCTTCGTGTCGTAGAGGCCCAGGACAACCAACCCGATGCCGCAGCCGCAATAACTTTCTGCGTAAGCAATAGCTGCAAGTGCACAAGTCCGCTTCGTCCTGTGGTTTCAACTGATCGCCGCAACACAGGCTTCAAATTTCTCCGCTGGGGTTTGGTATTGCTAGGTTTTCCGTGGCCGCTCGTTAAGCTGGCGTGCGATGGCGCTGAGTTTGGCTTGACTAAAGCGTTTCGGGATAAACCTGAGACAAAGGATTATCCCGAAACGCAGTGATAAGCCTATATGGCGTAAGCGTTTCGATTTTATGTAATGTCTCAAGGTAAATGCGAAACGCTTTAAAGCCTGATATGTCAGTGCCTTTGGGGAAGTATTGGCGAAGCAACCGGTTGGTATTTTCATTGCTACCGCGTTGCCATGGTGACTGCGGATCACAAAAATAGACGTCAATCTTTGTCGCCATGGTGAACGCCACATGTCCGGCCATCTCAGATCCTCGGTCCCAGGTCAGCGCCCGATACAGCTCTTTGGGCAATTTGCGGGCCTGCTTGATCAGGGCCGCGACAACACTTTGGGTGTCCTTGTTCTCGACTTTAAAGCGTTTCGAGTTTACCTTGAGACATCACATAAAATCGAAACGCTTACGCCATATAGGCTTATCACTGCGTTTCAGGATAATCCTTTGTCTCAGGTTTATCCCGAAACGCTTTAGCCAGCATCACAAATCGGGAATGGCGCTCCACGAGTGTGGCGATGTAGCTGTTGTTGGACCCCACGATCAGGTCGCCTTCCCAGTGTCCCGGCACGGCCCG
>NZ_JBTLNE010000049.1:0-29485 GCF_054457435.1 Halovulum sp. GXIMD14793
CGCTACCGATGGGCTGGGATGCGCAGCAAGAGCGCATCGCAGGTCTCTAGACCACACTGCATCCCGTATCGCCGAAATCGCCCGCCCAGACTCTCGTGGTATTACACGCTCGAATATCGGCCATAAAGCGTCTGTCGGAAAACCACGACCCGCTAACCTGCGGAAACCACGGCACTACCTGCGCCCAGACACGATATCGTCAGTTTGATAGGAAAGGCTGGCTGGGGTGGCAGGATTCGAACCTGCGCATGGCGGTACCAAAAACCGCTGCCTTACCGCTTGGCTACACCCCAACAGTGTGTGGTGTCATAGCGCCCACGCGCTCGGGCTGCAAGCCCGTCTGTCAAATCCGTACCGGGTTCGCTTTGGCCAGGCGGTCAAATTCCATCAGCGAGCTGACCAGGGATGGCATCTGGTCCAGGAAGATCATGTTGGGGCCATCGCAAGGCGCATTTTCCGGGTCCTGATGTGTTTCCATAAACACGGCGGCGACGCCCAAGCTTACGGCCGCGCGGGCCATTACCGGCGCAAATTCGCGTTGCCCACCCGATGAGCCGCCATGGCCGCCGGGTTGCTGTACGGAGTGCGTGGCGTCCATCACCACAGGGTAACCGGTTTGCGCCATCTGCGGCAGCCCGCGCATATCTGCGACAAGTGTGTTGTAGCCAAAGGACGTTCCCCGGTCTGTCAACAAGATGCGGTCATTGCCGGTCGAGGCTACCTTGGCGGCGACATTCGGCATCTCCCATGGGGCAAGGAACTGGCCTTTCTTGATGTTGATGACGGCACCCGTGCTGCCTGCGGCCAGCAAAAGGTCGGTCTGACGGCAAAGAAAGGCAGGGATTTGCAGGATATCGACCACCTCGGCCACCGGGGCGCATTGCGCCTCGTTGTGGATATCCGTCAGGACCGGGCAGCCGATCTGCGCTTTGACATCTGCCAGTACCGACAGGCCTTCCTCCATGCCGAGGCCGCGTTTGCCGGACAGGGATGTGCGGTTCGCCTTGTCATAGGACGCCTTGAAGACGTAGCCAGCCCCAGCATCGGCGCAGGCCTTGGCCATGGTTTCGGCAATCATCAGGGCATGATCGCGGGTTTCCAATTGGCAGGGGCCCGCGATGATCACCAGCGGGGCATCATTGGAGAAGGCGACATCGCCAACGGTCACGGTTTTCATCATCTTTCAAACACTCACTTGTTCGCGCAGGATGGATATGGTCAGCGATGCCATGATGTAGATCGCGCAAAAGACCAGGAACGCCATCGCAGTGCTTTCCAGTTTCTTAGGGTAGGTGGGTTCAACGGGGGCCACGGGGCGCACCGCCAGAGACAGATAGCGCACCTGGCGTTCAGCCTCCAGACGGGATGCTTCCATCGCGGCCAGCGATTCCTTTTCCAGCAACTGTCGGGTTTCCAGGTCGGTCTGCGCGGCCAGCAGTTCTGCGCCGATACGGGCCAGCGAGATACTGCCCTCATTCGCTTCGGTCAGATCGGCGCGGCGTTGATCAATCCGTTCGCGCAATCGGCCCAACTCGCGCCGCAGCACATCGACCTGTGTCTGGTTCGGGCGGGGGTTATCGAGGATTTCCTGAAGCGCCAGTTCTCTTTCAACGAACTGCACCTCAAGCTGCTGAATGATCGACATCTGGCTTTGAAGTTCCACATCCGCACTCAGAACCCCGCGCTGCTGTTGCAGTTCCAGAACCTTTTGCTGTGCCTGAAGGCGTTTGGCCTCCATATCGCGATAGCGAGCCTCGGCTTGCTCCATACGGTCGCCGCGCGCTGCACGGCTGAGGGTATCAACGCGTTCCTCAGCATATCGCACGAGCGCTTCGGCGAAAATCTGCGAGGTTTTCGGATCGGCAGCAACCACCGTCATACGGATCACGCCCTCAGTCGGATCATAACCTATCTTCACCTTTTTGGAGTAAAGCTTGTAGGCCTCGTCCGGCGTCGGCTCAGCCGAAAGGCGCTGAATGGAGTCTATCTCAGGATTGAGGAAATGCTCCGTAAAGCCATGGTCTCTCTCCAGTAGGCCAAACGCCTCACGCGATTGCAGATAATCCTGAACAACGACGCTATCTTGTGATGTGGCAAAGCCAGTACCGGCGAGAATACCGCCGAGCCCCCCACCGCCAGACGACAAAGAATCCGCAGTTTGGATCACAAAGGCGGAGTTGGTTTCGTACATTTCCGTGGCAACAGCCCAGTAATAATAACCGACGATCCAGGTGGGCAGGAACACAAAGACAGTCAGCCGAAGCAACAGACGCTGCAACTTGCGGCGACGGCGGCGAACCAGATTGCGCTGGATCTTGGCGATCTGTTCGTCACGTTCGCGCTTCATCCGCTGAACCCGGGCCTGTTTCACCTTGTCAGGCACGTTCTCGGCGTCGGTCCGTTCTGCGGGCAGTTTCTCGGCTTGTTCCTCCGCGGCCTTTCGTTTTTCAGCTTCGCGCTGCTCGTTCAGGGTAATCACGTCAACGCCGCGATCCGCGAGTGCCCGCAGCGCTTCGTCGCCATTTCGAGCCTCCAGCCCCAGTTGGCGCACTTTGCGCAACGCGATGCGCTTGTGCCTAGGGTGCACATTACGACCCTGCGGATCAACATAAGGGGGGATATCCGTATCCTGCCCGCCATCCACACTGACAGGTTTGGGCACTACTTTGCCCTTATCTGCATTGTTTTCTTGACCGTCAGCCACCATGCAAATCCTGTTCACACCGCCCGACACGGCCGCGGTGATCCTCAATCATAGTCATACATCTCCTTCGCATCCTCAAGCCGGTCAAACGTGTATAGCTGACCATCGCGCAACACAGCGGCGGAGCTGCAGTATTTTTCCAATGTTTTGGCCTGATGCGATACCATGACAACCGTACCGTTATGAAGCCGTTCTTCCAGAATACCGGCAGCCCGGCGTGAGAACGCTCTGTCAAAGCTTGTCGGGAGGCCTTCGTCAATCAGGTATATGTCAAAGTCCAAAGACAACATCAGCGCAAAGGTAAATCGGGATCGCATGCCAGAGCTGTAGGTCGCGAGCGGCATTTCGAAGTATTCCCCAATCCCGGCCAAATGGCGGCAAAACGCCTCGGTCTCATCGGGATCATTGTCATAGAGCCGCGAGATATAGCGGACATTTTCCTTGGCGCTTTGCTTGCGCTGCACGCCAGCAACCGTACCCAGTGGGAATGAGATGCGGGAGGTGCGGGTGATCCGGCCCTCGTCCGGCTTTTCCAGTCCCGCCATCATATTGACCAGCGTGGTTTTCCCGGTGCCATTAGGGGCCAGAATGCCCATGGAGTTGCCGAGTTCGACTGAAAAGGTCGCGCGATCAAGGATCACCTTGCGCTGTCTGCCGGTCCAGAAGGATTTACTGACATTGTCGAACTTGATCATGAAACCTGTTCCGGGACGGCATCCGCCGCAAAGCTGTCGGTCCGTCCTGCAAAAGCGCTATATCCGGGCTTAGTTTAGCCCGGAACCCCGGATATGTCAGGTCAGTTCTCCTGTTTGCGGACCCCGATGATTTTTGCCGCTGCAAAGGACATGAGCGCGGCAGCAAAACTGAACAAGGCACCCATTTTTGCGGCATCCTTCACCGGACCTGCTTCGAAGGCCACCGAGGCGACAAAAAGCGACACGGTAAAGCCGATGGCCGCAACGCATCCCAGGATAAACAGATCCCCCATAGTCATACCTTGCGGTAGGCCAAGACGCATCGGAACGGCAGCGATCCAGCCCATCAGGAAAATCCCAAGTGGTTTGCCGATCAGAAGACCGGCCAGAACCAGCCAGGTCGCCTCACCAATGGCTGAGAACTCAACACCGGCATTCATCAACCCAAACAGGAACAACACGATTTCCACCGGGTGTTTCAGGATATGTTCGATATGGTTCAACAGATCGGTCAGGTGTTCCTCGGCCGCTGCAAAGATGCCAAAGGCGCGGTCCGCATGTGGGATGGTCGCTACGATTGGCAACAGGCCCAGGGCAGGGTGGATGCCACTTTCCTGAAAGCCGAACCAGCACACGGCTCCGGCAATCAGATAAGGCCAAAAGGACAGTTTCTGTCGCACCCAGGTAGAGTTCGGGCGCTCCTGATTACCGCGATCCATCTTGCGCGGTAGCCAGTTGGCCAGCAGATACACAGCCAGTGCGGCACCAAACGAAACCAGCAGCCATTGCGGGGCCAATTCGCCGGAGGGATAGAAAATGGCCAGAATGATCAGTCCTGCGGCATCATCTGCGATGGCCAGCAGCAGCAGAAAGCGGACCGCTGGGTGGCCTGCGCCAAAGATCACACGGCCGACCAGATAGGAAAACGCGATATCTGTGGCAGTGGGGATGGCCCAGCCGTTAAAGACCGCAGAATAGGTCTCGGACCCCAGAACCGCGGCCAGCCCCAGATAGACGGCAATCGGCCCGAACATCCCGCCGGAGGTTGCGATCAGAGGCGTCAGTGCCTTGCGCCCGCGCAGTGAGCCCGATTTCAGCGCCACGGCCTCCCATACCTCTTTGCCGGCGATGGCAAAGAAGAAGGCCATAAGAACGTCGTTGACCAGATAATGCAGCGACAAGACGCGCTCTGGCCCAGGGGCCACAACCTCGGCCGCGCCATGGCCCCAGGTTTTGGCCCAAAGGTCATACGGCGCGCCGATCAGGTTATTGGCCCAAAGCGGCATATCAACGAAATGGTGGTAGGAATGGGGGCTAACATTGGCCCATATCAGCGCAATCACCGCACCGATGATCAGCAGAAGCGAGTAGTTGGCCAAGAAGTTCCAGACGCGGTACATACGCTGCCCCTTTTTCAAGTTTCGCATTGAATAGGGCAGAATTAAGGGGGCCGCAACCGGCCCCCGGCGTCAGGCGATTGCCCCCCAAACCATCCCGGCAATCAGCGAACCGGCAAAGGCAAACCCTAGATATCCAACGAACACTCTGGGTTTGACCAGCGCCCAGACCGCTATCGCTGCCGGAATGCAGGATACGCCGCCTGCAAGAACGAAGCTCATCGCCGCACCAGGGGCCATGCCCTGCTCCAGCAGACCAGACAGAAGCGGCACGGCGGCATAGCCATTCAGATAGGCCGGGCCGCCGATCAGCGCACCCAGCGCAACCGTCCCCAGACCGTCACCACCCAGTGCGCCAGCGATCATTTCAGCCGGGATGTGGCGGATCATCAGCGCCTCAATCAGATAGGCAAGCGCAAGCCATTTCAGCAGGAACAGGGCGTTTTCAATAGCCGTATTCCAGAAGGTCTGTGTGCGGGCGGGCTCTGTCCAGAACTGCCAGACAGGTTTGCCCTCAAACGGCTTGTCGGTAGAACAACAGCTGCCACAACCCTTTGGCTTTTGAGGCTTCAGCGGGTCGGCAAAAGCTGGTGTACTAGATAGCAGCATCACCCCAAAGCCACCGAACATGCCCAGAGCAATGGCCGACAGGGTCTTGGCAATGGCAAAATCAAGCCCCAAACCCGCTGCGGTGATAGTGAACATTGCAGGGTCCATCAGCGGAGAGGACAGCCAAAACGCCATCACCGCCCCCAAAGGCGCACCAAGGGCAAGCATTGCGGCGACGAAAGGAATGACCTCGCAAGAGCAGAAGGGGGATAAGCCACCCAATAGCGCGGCCATCACGATCATGCGCGGTTGGCTGCCGGTAAAGGCTTTTGCCAGCAGCGTCTCGGCCCCGGTCGCCTTCAGATAGGCGACGGCCAGCACAGCAAAGCCAATGAAAATCGCCGTATGCGCCAGCGATCCCAGCATATCGCGCACCACACCGATAAAATCCGGCGGTGTTACCACGGCGACCACCGCCAGAATGATTGCGATGACAATCCAGACGCGGTCGATCCGCAGGGGCATGCGGGTGGGGATGCTGGTTTCAGCCATGGGAATGTCCTTTGTCGGGGTTGCTGGTCTCGGCACAGCAATTCAGCAGAAGATAATGCGAAAGATGTTCAACGCGCTCAAACGCGGCCATCGACAGGATGGAGCGCCCCTCGCGCCGTTGCGTGACCAGACCGGATTGGGTCAGAAAACGCAGGTGATGGGTCAGGGTGGACGCCCCAATGCCGGTCCGCTGGGCCAGATCACCAGCCGCCAGACCATCAGGCCCAGCCGCGACGAGGGCTTGCAACACGGCCAGCCGCTGTTCAGATCCAAGGGCGGCAAAGGCTTGCGCCGCCTCTTCAATATCGAGAGTTCTGTCAATCGCTTTCATATTTATATAATTATCGAATCATCAAAATATGTCAAGCCGCTTGCCTCACGCCAACAGATCACCGATTGTCCGCGAATGATACGCTTTCTGGCTTTTCTCCTATTCCCCGGTTTTGCTTTGGCAGCCCCCGGATTTTCGCCGGAGGCAAAGGATATGCTGCAACTTTGCCGCTTTGCCTGGGCAGGACTGGCGCAGGTCGAAACGTATGCGATGCCAGGCGACACCACGCTGGAACTGGTGTTCTACGGCGACAATCTGGCCGAGTTGCGTCAGTCGACAGCAAACCACGACCTGGTGATCTGCTATCGCCAGAAAGGCTGGCCTATGGTCGCTGTTACCCGGGACTGGTCCCCATCGCAGCGTATCTGCACTGCGACAGGCCAGCCGATCCCGTTGCCAGAGAATGGCCCGCTGCAGGTATCCTTGCAAAAGCTGACAAGCCTGGCAACGAATGGCCCGTTTTCGTCGGAGCTTTCAGTGTATCTTGGCACCCAACCGCAGCCGGCAGAAGCCTATTGCGGGTCACCGGAAAACCTTGAGGGGTTCTTGCGGGCATCTGAGTATCTTGTCCCGGCCGATGAAGCGTTGCGTCAACTGGCTCCGATCAGGGATCAGTGATCTTATGTCCGTAAAGGCCGGGAATATCGGCGGAAGTGTTCGGCGACATCCGCGCCGCTGATATGACCTTGTCCAAACGCTTCCATCAGCTCTGCGTGTTCATGCGCCTTGGCCTGATCCAGATGATAGCCATTTAACATAAGAAAGAAGTCAGCGGTCGCAAAAGCCGTGCGCTTATTCCCATCCAAAAATGGATGATTGCGGGCAATACCCTCAGCATAGCTGGCTGCAAGCCGAAAATAGTCGACTTCACCATAAGCGTTTAAATTCTGGGGACGCGCCAATGCCGATTCCAGCAAGGCAGCGTCCCGCAGCCCATATGAGCCGCCCCCGATTTGGATCATCACGTTATGGATCGTTTCAACATCATCGCGCGACACCCAGTTTGGTCCCATCAACGCTTGGCCAATTCGATGATCGTATCGCGGTGATATTCGGCGCGTTCAAGGATCATACGCTTGCGGTCATTGCTTGGCCCATCGGCAGCATCTCCCGTCAACCGGCGGTATTCTTCCGCCGAGATCAGAACGAGGCTATCACCCTGTTGGCCTGTGATAATGACGGGTTCCCGCAGCGCAAAGTCGCTGTATGTGCCGAGGTTATTCTTGAACTCTGTTGCCGAAACGCGGGTCATAGCGGCCTCCATCTATCACGCGCGTATTATTCTCAAAATTGGACAATTGTCCAATTTTAAGACACATAAACAGTCAGATCCGTTTACAAAAAAACGCAATAGATTGAGCACCTAGCGGTGGGAGCGAAGTCGGTCAGCATGACTCAATAAACCAATTGGCGTTCCTTGTGCAGTGCGGTGATCGCCTCGAGCGCGTCTTCTGACAGCGTTACATCCGCGCCGGTCATTGCCTCCTTCAACTGATCCAGATGTGTAGCGCCCAGAATGACCGAGGTCATGAAGGGCCGGGACAGGCAGAAGGCAATGGCCATCTGGACTGGTGTCATGCCGTGGTCGCGGGCCAATGCCGCATAGCGGTCGGCCAGCTTAATGGCCGCCTCGGTCCGCCGCCCACCGATTTCGGGCTGGCGATCGCCGCGTGACCCTTGCGGAGCTGCGCCATCGGAATATTTGCCCGATAGAATGCCGCCAGCGGTCGGGGTATAAGCCAACAGGCCGACATCCTCGTGATGGCTCATCTCGGCCATGTCCAGATCAAAAGTACGATAGAGCAGAGAGTATTCGTTCTGCACCGAGGCCACACGTGGCAAGCCCTGATCTTCGGCGATTTTCAGGAACTGCATCGTGCCCCAGCACGTCTCATTCGACAGGCCGATGGCGCGAATCTTGCCCGCTTCGACCTGACGCCCCAACTCGCCCAACGTATCGGCGATGTCCTGTGTTACATCCCGCGGCTGCTGCGACGGATCGTAATCCCAGTTCCGGCGAAAATGGTAATGGCCACGGTTCGGCCAATGTATCTGATAAAGATCGACATAGTCGGTCTGCAGTCGTTTAAGCGAACCGTCGACCGAGTTGCGTATCTTTTCGGGACAGACCGGGATGCCGTTTTGTATCCAGTCAATATGCGTCCCGGCAACCTTGGTGGCCAGAATGACCCGATCGCGATTTTGTCTGGCGGCGACCCAATTGCCGATGATCGTTTCTGTATCGCCCTGGGTTTCCGCCTTGAGCGGCACCGTGGGATAGACCTCAGCGGTGTCAATGAAATCAATGCCATGCGCCAGCGCATGATCCATCTGCGCAAACGCCTCTTCCTGCGTGTTTTGATGACCCCATGTCATCGAGCCAAGGCACAGCCCCGGCACGGTCAGGCCGGTGCGTCCGAGCAGTTTGCGTTTCATCGGAAGGCTCCGTTTCTGGGGGGTGTTCGGCCACACCCTAAACCGCAATATCCGAAATACAAGGCCCGCGCCAAATGGGGAGCGGCGCGGGCCATCCGGTGCTGTCTGGCGGATCAGATATCAGCCAGATAACCCCGGATCACTTCTGCCATCCGCTCGGGGCTGAGAATCGGAGGCAGAAGCGTCTGCACATGGCCTTGACCAACGGTCAGGTAGATAAAGCGGCCATGGGCATAGACGGGCTTGTCGTCAGGTGTGCGGAAGATTTCCTCGATTTTCACCTGAAACTGGGCCTAGGCCAGATCATCGCCCAGAAGGCTTAGCATTTCTCCAAGGGCTGGCGATGCGAATGCCAACAGGGATGCAATTGCTACAGAACGCATATGAGAATCTCCCGAAGCGGTATCAATTTCGGGAGAAGCATAATGCGATTTTGCACCAAAACCTCTTCAGGAGTTCGTGAGCGTCAGGTGGGCTTCCATTTGATGGAGCACCCCATAGAAGGGACCTGATCACGCGGGCCATGACCGGTTTCGGCGACCTGTCCCATCGCCTCATAAAGATCGCGGGGCGCGTCATCCACGGGTTTGGCGCGACTGGCATCCAGGCGGCCCCGATATTGCAGACCGCCTTGCGCATCAAATCCAAAGAAATCCGGCGTGCAGACGGCATCATAGGCCCAGGCCATGGCCTGACTTTCGTCATGCAGATACGGAAAGGGCAGGGCATGGGTTTGTGCCAACACCTGCATATTTGCGAAACTGTCGTCGGGATAGGCTACCGCATCGTTGGAGCATATCCCTGCAACGCCGATCCCCAAGGCCTGCAAATCCCTCGCGTCACGGATCAGCTTGTCCAGGATCGCCAGAACATAGGGACAATGATTGCACATAAAGACGATCAGCGTGCCCTTTGGCCCGGCGATATCAGCAAAGCTATAGGTCTTTCCATCGGTGGCGGGCAGGGTGAAATCCGGGGCCTTCCAGCCAAAATCGCAGACGGGCGGTGTTGCGGCCATGGGTGGTCTCCGTATCAGCTGACGGGCATGATCCAGCCAGTCAAAGGTTCCAGTTTGGTCAACATAACATAAGCCGCCGCTGCTGCGATGGCCATGGCTGCGCGGAGCGCCTTTGGCTTCAGTAGACCGACGAGAATAAGCAAGACGGACATAATAACAAGAAAGCTGGCGATCTGCTCTGTCCCGGCCCAAAGAAAACCCAACGCAGCAAGCTTGATCACCGCACCGCCTATTCTGACCGTTTTTGAGATAAGCAAGCCGACGACAAAAATGGTCGCAGCTAAGAGGGCTGGTATGCAACCCGGCTGGGTCATTAGAAACCAGGGAAGGTACAAGACCAGCAGTCCAAGAGACACAGCGTTATCTACCTTGCGGTAAAGCAAGTCCGACAGCGCCCCAAGACCAAAAAGCCCTACCGCCGCCAGGCCGATACCCAACACCGCCGTGTCCCGCATCGGCAAATCGCGTTGCCACAAAAGCCATGCAATGGCAGCAAGAAGAACGACGATGGCGGGCGTGATGATTTTTCGATGCATAACGTGGTATTCAGCCGATAAAGACCGGCTTGTCCAGATGCCAACCCCGCTATGCGAAACCGTCTAAAGGCTATCGGGCGACAGCAACCTGAAATCGCGACTGCCATCGGCAGACCGTTTGGTCTCGGCGATCCGGCGCACCTCACCCTCGGGGCCAAGCCGCATGTAACGGAACGCCCGGTCCTTGAAACCGGTTTCCATAACCCAACGCATCACGGTCGCCTCGATCCGGTAGTTGCGATAGGGCGACAGCCAGTCGATCACCCAGGGAATATCACCGGATTGCCAGTCAGTCGGCTGTAAGCCCTTGCGCTCCACCACATAGCGATGCTGCGCCTCTTTGCTAAGCGACGCCCAGCTCATCGCCGCGCGCGGGAACCCGTCAAATTTGAAAACCCAGACCTGTTCCAGATGCGCAGGCGGCTCCCACCACTTCCGCAGCGATCCAAGGCTTTGACGCATATGGGATGGGCTGCGCATCGCCAGATAGAAAACATCGCCGAGGTTCTTAAGAACCTCGGGTTTGGGCTTTTCCGGATCGGGGTAGGGTCGCGCCTTTTTCTGCTGGTCTAGCACGCCAGCAGGCTCGCCTCTGAGACGGTCAGCGGCATGCGCACTGGTGGTCCATAGGAGGCCGGGTTGTCACGCAATTCCGAGAACAGTTCAAGCACCTCATTGCGTACAGCTTGTTCCAGCGCGTCCAGACCGGCGGCTGCAGGGTGGAAGCTTTCGCTTGGCACGCCTTCGGATGTCACGATTTCATGGCGATCAAACATGATGTGCCAATAGGTGACAGGCCCGGCGTCGGCCCGATAAATCGTGTCACCATTCACCATGTCCTTGGCCGCAACCAGCACTTCCTTTTCGCCGAACAGCGCCTCGGCCCGCCAGCCGGTCATCAGCATGCGGTGGTGCGGGGAAACGCGCAACTCTGCCGTGTTGCCAATCGCCCCGGGGACAAAGACCACAGGGGCCATCCCAGATGGCGCATCAATCGTCCGATGCCCAACCCAACGCACCGGCAAAGCGCCGCTGTCCCGGGTTGAGACCAGATCACCAACGGTCAGGTCCTGCACGGCACGTGGGCCAGCCGGGGTCGAAATGCGGGCTCCTTCGACAAAACAGGTGAAGGTAATGGTGACGGTGTCGGTGTCAGAAAATTCAGTGCCAAAGAAATCGGTGGCATCGCCCGTCACCTGAAATGTAAACGTATCCCCGAATGAGGCCGTCCCATTTGATGTAAAGGTCCAAGTCCCATCGGTCGCATTGAAGGTAAAAGTCCCATAGGTTGTCGCCGGTGCGTTAAATGTATAGCTGTCAGCTTCCCCGGCAGCGCCGCCAAATGGGCCAATCGTTTCCACATCAAAATCACCGGTGATGGAAGACCCTGAACTAACGTCCAGCGTTCCATCCCACTGGTCTCTGCTGTCTTCGTCACCCGACCCGGTCGTGTTACCGCTCAGGTCGCTGATATTGTACGTTCCCATTATCGTCCCTCACGACAATTGTATCAATACAGCCAGATGATAGACGAACACCATCGCCTAATATTTAAAGCTATTAGACCTGACTGTTTCCTATTTAACTAACACGTTTTGAGCTATTATTGAAACGTCGTTCACACAAGAAGTGTCGCGAACCCGATAAAACGGCAAGCTTTCGCTTAAGCCCGCCCCGATCTAACCTACAACCCAGGATTGCTTAAGGTCTGCCCGTTTTAATTGGTTCAGCACTGCAAGAGATCTAAGATCTAAGTTCTGTCCTGATCCGCATCTTTTCCCACCTCACCCACCGGTGTGAAAACACGGGTTTTGGAGCCGTCGTTATAGGCCACGCAGGCCGAAAGCAGGGGAAGTAACAGAATCAGAAAACGCATGGCGAACTCCTTTCGGTTTCATGGGGCTGTGCGGCTGCGCAACCTGATCATGAGTCGCCCGAGGCGTTCGAAAGGTTCAGCATCCGGCTTTAGACATCCACCTCACCCACAAACCGCGCGTTCTCCTGAATATATTCAAACCGCAGCTCAGGTTTCTTACCCATCAGGCGTTCGACCAGATCGCCGGTTTCGCCCGGTTCATCCTCGTCGATACTGACCCGGATCAGGCGGCGGGTTTCGGGGTTCATGGTGGTTTCTTTCAGGTCCTTGGCGTCCATCTCGCCCAGCCCTTTGAAGCGAGAGACCATCATTTTAGCATTACCACCAAGGCCGCGCTCCAGAATGGCGTCGCGCTCGGCCTCTGTTGTGGCATAGGCGCGGCGGGCGCCTTGCGTGACTTTGTAAAGCGGCGGGCAGGCGAGGTAGAGGTGCCCGTGGTCGATCAGCGGGCGCATCTGGGTGAAGAACAGCGTCATCAGCAGGCTGGCGATATGCGCGCCATCAACATCGGCATCGGTCATGATGATGATCTTTTCATAGCGCAGATCATCAATGTTGAACTTGCTGCCCAGCCCGACGCCCATGGCCTGGCAGAGATCGGAAATCTCGGCGTTCTGATGCAGTTTGGAGGCCGCCGCCCCCAGCACATTCAGCACCTTGCCGCGCAGGGGCAGCATGGCTTGTGTCTTGCGGTCGCGCGCCTGTTTGGCTGAGCCGCCCGCGCTGTCACCCTCAACAATGAACAACTCCGTCCCTTCACGGGAATTGGCCGAACAATCAGTCAGCTTCCCGGGCAGGCGCAGTTTCTTGGTGGCGGATTTTCGCGCGGTTTCCTTTTCCTGCCGCCGACGCAGGCGTTCCTCGGCCCGCAGCACCAGAAAATCAAGGATGGCCCCGGCGGATTTGGTGTCCGAGGCAAGCCAGTTGTCAAAATGGTCCCGGACGGAGTTCTCCACCATCCGCTGGGCCTCTGTCGTGGCCAGACGATCCTTGGTCTGACCGACAAATTCAGGATCACGGATAAAGCAGGAGACCAGCGCCCCAGCACCCCCCATCAGATCCTCACGCGTGATCGAGGCGGCTTTCTTGTTCGACACCAACTCGCCATAGGCTTTGATGCCTTTCAGGATGGCAGCCCAGAACCCGGCCTCATGCGTGCCGCCCTCGGGCGTGGGAATGGTGTTACAATAGGACTGGATGAAACCATCGCGGGACGGCGACCAGTTGATCGCCCATTCCACCTTGCCCGGTGCGTTAAATTTTTCTTTGAATTCCACCGATCCGGCAAAAGGACGGTCGGAATAGGTTGTGGTCTCGGCCAGGCGTTCGGACAGGTAATCCGACAGGCCACCGGGGAAGTGAAATGTCGCTTCGCGCGGCGTTTCGCCATCATCAATGGCGGTTTTCCAGCGGATCTCCACGCCCGAGAACAGATAGGCCTTGGATCGGGCCATTTTGAACAGGCGCGCGGGCTTAAGCTTCAGCGAGCCGAAAATTTCCGGGTCGGGATGAAAGGTGACCACGGTGCCGCGCCGGTTCGGGGTGCCGCCGATATGGGTCAGTGGCAGTGTGGGGAAGCCCTTGGAGAACTCCATCGCGTGGACCTCCTTGTTGCGTGCCACCTCGACCCGCAGGAAATCGGACAGGGCGTTGACCACCGACGATCCGACCCCGTGCAATCCGCCCGAGGTTTCGTAATTGTCCCCGGTGAACTTGCCGCCCGCATTAAGCGTGCAAAAGATGATCTCCAACGCCGATTTCGTCGGATCCTTGGGATGCGGGTCAGTAGGAATACCCCGGCCGTTGTCGCGCACCGTGACATGACCATTTTCGTGCAGTTCAACCTCGATCCAGTTGGCGTGGCCAGCGACGGCCTCATCCATCGAGTTATCAACGATTTCCGCCACCATATGATGCAGCGCGCGATCATCCTTACCGCCGATATACATACCCGGGCGCAGCCGGACATGTTCCATATCTTCAAGCACCTGGATGGAATTTGCATCATAGTTGCCGGATTTCGGGGCGCCGTCCTCAAACAGGTCCTTGGCCATATCACTGCTCATGTTCTGATTCTTGATTGATGATATTGTGTCATACCTAGGGCACAGACGACAACATGTTGTGGGTTTTCCACACGTCAGACCTTTTTTTGTTAGATACGCCCGCTCATTCATGCTTCACTAGGGCGGGTGCAAGCTAATGCACTGTTACCTAAGTGGGGAAAGAACATGGAAGCAATCCTACCATATATCATCCAATTCATCTCGGGCGCCGTTGGTGGCGGAGTTGTCGGAAGCATGTTGAAAAAGGCGGCCATGGGCCTTCTGCCAAAACTGCTGGCAGGCGGCGTCGGCGGGATTGCCGGCGGCACTGGACTGGGCGCCATTCTTGGCGGTGCAGCAGGTGCTGCAACTGGCGGTGACGCGGCAACCGGCATGGAGATGGGCGGCATGCTTGAAAATATCGGCGGCGGCGCTGTTGGTGGCGGCGCTCTGACTGCCATCCTTGGGATGGTCATGGGCGGGAAAAAGTCCTGACTGGATACCAATTAATGAGGGGCGCGATACTGCGCCCCTCAATACATTTTGCATTTTTTGAAGACGGTTGAGAATTTTGTTTAGAACGCTCACAGCAACTGCAGCCCTCTGCTTCCCAAGTATATCGGCTGCGGCCGAGGCACTGGTAGATCTGACGCTGAACTACTATGCACGTGAGAATGTCAATGAAACTGACAATGACATCATTCAAGCCCTTGCCGGTATCACTCTGATCGAGCCGGATGGTGGTACACGCTGGACGCTGGGCGCGGGCATCCGCAACGAGTTTTTCACAAAGGAAACCCCTTACGATCTGGAGTTCGGAACTCTGCGGTATTGGACACGCGATACCGGCTCAAACGGCATCGGCCTTACGCTAAGAGCAATCGAAAACGAAGGCGCAGCGCTCGATCTGGCGGGGTTTGCAACCTATGAGCGGCAGTATTGGGGGCTGCGGGGTCTGGCTGGTTTGCAGGCGGTTACAGGGGATGCAAGATTTGCGGGCAAACGCCATGTAGGATTTTTCGCTCTTGGCGAAGCTTCTGTATATCCGACCGAAAACATCGCCCTGCGCAGTAGCCTGATCTTTGACGATATCGACATCCTTGGAACCGTCGCAGTTGAGATGAAGGTGCCATATGTCCCGATTTCGATCGGCATGGACTGGAGTGCTTCGCTGGATAACTACCGTGCTGATGAATACTACAACGACCTGACATATCGCATTCAGTATGTTCACAAGTTAGGAAGCATCCGTAACCGCGAACGGACACGGCCGATCCGAGCAATGGCACGGCCCGTGAACCCACTCTGAGTAGTTTTTATCGCGTCTGGCGGTCCCAATGAGTTTTGCCAGATCAATACAGGCGTGGCCCTGAATATAAAACCACCCAGAGATTGCCAATCAAATCTCAACTGATCTATCGGATGAACGAACTGAACTTTGACTAATGGCCCAACCAAGACATCTCCGCTGCACAGGATCTGGCACCCAGAAATCATCAAGCGACTTACGCTTAATGGCACGCGTACCCTTTGCAGAGACGATCTCGGGAACCGGGTGCTCAGGGCGCTGACGCATCAGAAATTGCCGAAAGGCTTCCCCCACAACTTCGGCGGACCCGTCCGGTGCCGCCTCATAGACAACCCGGATACGCCCCTCAGATGTAGCGTTAGATATGGCGAAAATAACCGGGACTTGCGCGATTTCTGCACAACGGAACAATCCATCAGACAAGCGCAAATCATGGCACAAGGAATACGGACGACGGCGGG
Source organism: Halovulum sp. GXIMD14793 (assembly GCF_054457435.1). Taxonomy (NCBI): domain Bacteria; kingdom Pseudomonadati; phylum Pseudomonadota; class Alphaproteobacteria; order Rhodobacterales; family Paracoccaceae; genus Halovulum; species Halovulum sp. GXIMD14793. Next base: position 15,910 of record NZ_JBTLNE010000049.1, read on the forward strand.
TATCGTCGCTCATACCCATTACGAAGTTTCCTTTTTTTAGATCAGCACGAACCCTTAACAGGGTGCGATGATCGCTGGGGATCACCGCAACGGCTCGTGTAGCGCCAAACCGCAGGCCGTTGTGGAATTTTTTCTTAGCTGTGGGTGTGTCAACGATTAGTGACACGGAGCGCTGGCGCTGGCACGGATAGCTGAGGATCGCGAGGCTAAGACCCGCATGTACCGAAACTGCGATTGCCCCGCGCCCCTTTGCCAAAGCTTCATCAACCACCTCATTGCCAATCCAATCGATGGTCACCTGTTCAGGTGTTGGCGGGGAGGGCAGAAGGTAGGACAGCTTGTGCAATGCGAGCGACTGCCAATCGACCAGAAAACGGTTTGCGTGTAGGGCGCGACCGCGAAACAGCCAGGCGTTACGGATGATCAGATCCCAGGCCGTGGCTTTCTGCTCCGCATAGCTTTGCCCGTCAGAACGCCTGAGTTGGCGTTTCAGCAGTGCAGAGCCAAGGCCGCTTCGCCCCATACCCAGCAATGCGGACAGGGCCGAGGCAAAATGCCGGATCAAGCGGCCTCCTTAGCCGTTGCCACAAGGCCGATCACATCTGCAATGCTGACACAATCAGCGACGCTTTCCTCATCCAGCTCCAGCCCGAATTCATCCTCAAGCTTCATCACCATTTCCAAGCTTTCGAGGCTATCGAGCTTCAGCGTGTCTATGTCAGAGGCAATGATCTCTGCATCGGGAAGTGTGATCCGGCCATTGGTTACGGCGCGTATATGTCTTGCCACGGCTTGTTCGATATCAGTCAAAACGTCAGCTCCATCTTAATCTCTGTTGGAAAGTTGAAGACGCAGTCACCACGCCTATAGGTAACACGTTCGATCTGTGGAACCAGATCCACGCGGCTGAGGGTTTCGCAGAAGATAGTCCAGGCCCGCATTGAGATGGCCTTTCCCAGACAGACATGCGCGCCAATACCATAATAGTCCCGATGCTGCGGGCAGGCCGCCATTCCAAGGCTGTCATAATAAAGGCGCAACCGATCCCCTTTTTTGATCTGTTTCCCGGCAATATCTATGTCAGCCGCCGCAAAGCGATCCGCATACGGCACGCTGGTCCGCGCCATATCCGGGCTCCACTCAAACTCAGACAAGCGCTTGCCGGGGTTGCGTTCTGCGTCATGCAGGAACGAAACACCAAGCGCACCAATAATGGAATCGGCCCCGATAACCGATAGGGCTGTGCGCGTTACCGCCTCATGCCTTGGCATACGCTCCGACGTCTCTGATATAATCTCCGAGACGATTGCGTTGATACGGCGGCGTTTACCCAGGCTGAGATAACGATCGAATATCTGGGAAAGCGAGAATTCAGGCGTTCCCGTCTCGGCATCCACGCCGCTCAGCGCAAGCATCATATCACGCCCGGCCGGGTGGGTGACGGTGGTAACGAGGTTACCGCCACCGTCTTTCAGCAAATGTGCCAAACCTTCCTTCACACTGGTGCTGAACCGATCCAGTGCAGCAGGTGTGTTCTGCTTCAAAATCAACATCTGTTCACGACGTGCAGCGGCGAGTTCTTCTCCGCTCATCCCAAGGGCTATCGCGCCAAACATCTCGGTTGCGCCGGACAGGTCCACACCCGTCTTTTCTTCAATCACAGGAAGGATCTGGCGAAAGTCCAGAACCTCAACATCCGGATGGCGCAGCAATGTATGGATAACCTCGGGGGTGGCAGACATCCACGCGCCAAGCTCTTCAGACCATTCGATATCATCCAGCCCGGCATAGAACCTGGCACGGTCAGGCGCACCATGAATGCGCCGATGGGTTCTCGATATCGTAACTTCGTTCACACTAACAATCCCCGACGCCAACAATGCCATGTTGGTCTTTTGCTTTCAAGAACACCAAGCCCAGCCTCCACGGTATGCTCCTTGCCCAACAGGTCAAGAAAACCCCGCTGGCCATTCCAAAACTGGGTTGCGGCTGCTTTGCTCAAGGTTCAAGAATTTACACCAAGCATGACCAAAACGAAGTGATCGGGCGCACATTCTAAGAAATATGTTGGGAATTGGTGCCGGCAGAGGGACTCGAACCCCCGACCCCGAGATTACAAATCACGTGCTCTACCAGCTGAGCTATACCGGCACAATGCAGCGTCCAGACGCTGGCATGACGGGCCGTTTAGCACCGGTCTGCGGGGGTGGCAAGGCGGACATTGGCCGATTTGGAAATTTGTCTGCAATCGCCTTCGTTTTATCAGCCGGAAGTTGCTGAGAATAAATTTTCCAGCCGCAGATCCAGGCAGATTTTCATAAGGTCGCCCTGTGGCACCAACGCGCGCAATCTGCGCTGACCGCAACGTTTGTCCAACACAGCAATGGCGCGGATCAGCGGGTCGGCAGATGCAAGCATGTCGCCGATGCTCTCGCTAAGGCTGTCGAACAATGATTGCCTGATATCCCATCCAGCCGGACAGGGCGGTCCACCGGTATTTTCGTTGATATAGTGGGTGATATCCGAGAACGTGCATATGCGTTGACCATCAATTGTCAGCCACACCTCGCTGGCTTGATCATGCGCACGGCGGTAACGGGTTGAATGCACAGCTACACGGCCGCGCACCTGATCAGCAAAGCGATCCTCGATCCTTTTTTTAGCTGTGACCATTGCATACCGGCTCTGCGCTACTCCGCCGCAATCGCCCCGGCCGCCCGCACCCTGCAAGCGGAAAACTTGAATTCCGGGATCTTGCCATAGGGGTCAAGTTGCGGATTGGTCAGGATATTGGCGGCGGCTTCGACATAGGCGAAGGGCAGGAAGACCAGATCGGGGGCCACGGCACGATCAGCGCGAGCCATGATGGTGATGGTGCCACGCCGGGTTTCCAGCGCGATCATTTCACCCGGCGCGACGCCAAACGCCATCAGCGTTGCAGGATGCAACGAGGCATTCGCTTCGGGCTCCAGCCCGTCAAGCACGCTGGACCGCCGTGTCATGGACCCTGTGTGCCAGTGCTCCAATTGCCGTCCTGTGGTCAGGATCATCGGGTAGTCTTCGTCCGGCGTCTCAGCCGGTGCCGTGACCTGTGCAGGGGTAAAGCGCGCGCGGCCTTCGGCGCGGGGGAAGCTGTCACCAAACACAATCGCCTGACCCGGATCGGTTTCGGACAGCGACGGATAGGTTACCGCATCCTCTGTCGCCAGCCGGTCCCAGGTAATGTTGTCAAAGGACGGCATCACCTGCGTCATTTCGGCGAAAATCTCTTTCGGATGGGTGTAAATCCAATTCAGGCCCAAACGCTTGGCCAGATCGACGACAATTGTCCAATCCTCCCGCGCCTCACCAGGTGGGGGCAGGGCAGGGCGGCCCATCTGGACCTGACGGTTGGTGTTGGTGGCGGTCCCGGTCTTTTCCGCCCAGGCCGACGCAGGCAGGATGACATCAGCATAATTCGCCGTCTCGGTCAGAAAGATATCCTGCACCACCAGATGCTCCAGCTTTGCCAAAGCGCCGCGCGCGTGATCCAGATCAGGGTCTGACATCGCCGGGTTCTCGCCCAGGATATACATGCCCTTGATCTTGTCCGCATGGACTGCATCCATGATCTCAACCACAGTCAGCCCCGGTTCGGGCGGAATATCATGCTGCCACAGCCCCCGGAACAGGTCGCGCACTTCGCCGCTGGTCACCGGCTGGTAGTCGGGCAGCACCATCGGGATCAACCCCGCGTCCGAGGCCCCTTGCACATTGTTCTGACCACGCAGCGGGTGCAGCCCGGCACCGGGCCGCCCGACATGGCCACACATCAGCGCCAGCGAGATCAGGCAGCGCGAGTTATCCGTGCCATGGATATGCTGGCTGACGCCCATACCCCAAAAGATCATCGCCGCGCGGGCATTGGCAAAATCTCGGGCAACGGCGCGCAAGGTTTCGGCGGGGATACCGCACAGCTCGGCCATTTTCTCAGGCGCAAAGCCTTTCAGATGGGCCTTTTGCGCCTCCCAGTTTTCGGTATAGGCGGCGATATACTGGCGGTCGTAAAGTTCCTCTTCGACGATCACATGCATGATCGCGTTCAGCATGGCGACATCCGCGCCGGGACGGAATTGCAGCATATGGGTGGCATGCCGTTTCAGTGCCTGCGCCCGCGGGTCCATTACGATCAGCTTGCCGCCGCGCTTGGCGAATTGCTTGAAATAGGTGGCGGCGACGGGGTGGTTTTCGGCCGGGTTGCAGCCAATGACAATGGCACAATCCGCGTTTTCAATCTGATTGAACGTGGCCGTCACCGCGCCTGAGCCGACATTCTCCATCAGGGCCGCAACGGACGACGCATGGCACAGCCGCGTGCAGTGATCGACATTGTTATGACCAAAGCCGGTGCGGATCAGCTTTTGGAACAGATACGCCTCTTCGTTGGAGCATTTGGCCGAACCAAAGCCCGCCACGCTGGCCCCGCCATGGGTATCGCGCAGCCTGGCCAGACCGCCTGCGGCGGCGTCCAGCGCCTCTTCCCAGCTGGCTTCGCGGAAATGGGTCAGCGGGTTAGCGGGATCGACATTCAGGCCCTTCGGCGGCGCATCCTCGCGCCGGATCAGCGGCTTGGTCAGCCGGTGCGGGTGGCGCACATAGTCAAAGCCAAAGCGCCCCTTGACGCAAAGCCGGTTTTCATTGGCAGGCCCGTCCACGCCATCGACCCGGACGATTTGATCATCCTTGATCTTCAGGCTGATCTGACAGCCGACACCGCAATAAGGGCAGACCGATTGTACCTCGCGGTCAAAATCAGCGCTGTCGCCACGCTGCTCGGCATCCAATTCCGTGGCGGGCATCAGCGCGCCGGTGGGGCAGGCCTGCACACATTCACCGCAGGCTACACAGGTGGAGGCACCCATCGGATCATCGATATCAAACACAATCTCAGCATCATGCCCGCGCCCGGACATACCGATCACGTCATTCACCTGCACTTCGCGGCAGGCCCGGACGCACAGGTTGCAGTGAATGCAGGCATCCAGATTGACCCGCATCGCCACATGGCTGTCGTCCAGCAATGGCACCCGCGTCTCTTCAAGCTGGGGATAGCGGCTTTCGTCGACGCCCTGCTGGTCAGCCATCTGCCAGAAATGCGAGGATTTGTCGTGTGCCACGTCCCGCTCTGGCTGATCCGCCATCAACAACTCGACAACCCCCTTACGAGCCGTCTCGGCCCGCGCGCTGTCGGTGCGCACCACCATGCCGTCGGTCACGGGCCGGATGCAGGAGGCGACCAAGGTCCGCTCCCCCTCCACCTCGACCACACAAGCACGGCAATTGCCATCCGGGCGATAACCTGTTGCGGGCTTGTGACACAGATGCGGAATGACCAACCCGGTGCCATGGGCAGCATCCCAGATGGTGGTCCCATCAGGCACGGTAACCTGCTTGTCATTCAGGGTGAAAGTGACTTGCTGAGGCATCTCTTGGCCCTTGTCTTTCGGACGGTTCGACATTCACGCACCGCCCGATTTGATCTCAATTTCAAGAAAAGCGATTGGTCCGGCAGAGCCGTTGATGACATTGTGCGATACTCCGGCAGGGCGGGAATACGGTACATCTTTGGTTAGATTTGCTGTTGTTTCTGATCCATCATCATGAACGATCCGAAGCACCCCATCGGTCAATGGCAAGATAACATAGGGCAACTGGTGCACATGATGACCCGTCTCGTCACCCGGGCCGAAATCGAAACGATTCACGATGACACGTTCGTCATCAATCAAGATTGAATGCTGCGCAGTTGGCATTACCGTTCCTTACTCAAAGGTTTCATGATCAGCCGGACCGGTTTGGGCTGGGGCTGACCTGACCCGAGGGCCCTATTGGCAGGTGATATGTAGGCCTTAAGCATACCGCCCCTCCCTCAACCTGTCAGCGCAACGATCAGGCTGCCGATCAGCATGGAAGCGGTTGCGGGCACACCGAATGAACGCTCTGCCCGGCTGGTTGTGATGCTGTTCAGGACAAGGGACACCGCACTGATCCCGACAGGTAGCCAGATCAGCCAGTGCCAATCGGGGACCAGCCCAGTTTGGATCAGACCGGCGGATTTCAGAACGATCAGTGCAAGGAAGATGACCAAAAGGCCCTGAATGGCCGACCCGACGCGCATGGGCGCCGGCAGAACGCCAGTGTGCTTTCCTCCCATCGTCATATGTCCGATCGGCACGCCAAGCAGCAGCAACAGATGCAGGCCTGCGACAGCCGCTGCGGCGAGGCAGAACAACAGGCTGGCCAAGCCTGGAACCGAGGTCAGCAGTGCTTCTGGCATCATATCTCATCGCTGAAATGCTTCATGACCAGCCGGATCGGGTTCGGTGCGGCCTGACCCAGCCCACAGATTGAGGCATCGCCCATCAACTGGCACAACTCCTCCAATAGCGGCTGGTCCCAGCGGTCAGCCTGCATCAGCTTGACCGCCTTTTCGCAGCCCACCCGGCAGGGGGTGCACTGGCCACAGCTTTCGTCCTCAAAGAACCGCAGCATGTTCAGGGCCGCATCACGCGCGCTGTCCTGATCGGACAGAACCACGACAGCGGCAGAGCCAATGAAGGTGCCGTGTTCCTGCAACGTATCAAAATCCAAAGGCACATCATCCAGCGATGCGGGCAACAGCCCCGAGGATGGACCGCCCGGTTGATAGGCCATGAAACGATGCCCATCCGCCATCCCGCCGCAAGCGTCGATGATATCCAGGATCGTCGACCCGGCAGGCAAAAGCTTCACCCCCGGTTCCTTAACCCGGCCCGAGACGGAATAGCTGCGCAGCCCCTTACGCCCGTTTTTTTCGACTGAGGACAAAATTTCTGGCCCCTCACGGCAGATGCGCGCCACCCAATGCAGGGTCTCGACGTTATGAACCAAGGTAGGACGATCAAAGATGCCAACCTGCGCGACATAAGGCGGACGGTGGCGGGGCAGGCCGCGCTTGCCCTCGATGCTCTCGATCATCGCGCTTTCTTCGCCGCAGATATAGGCACCAGCCCCGCGGCGCAGGTCGATATAGCCGGGCGGTATGATCCCGGCCTCCTCCAACGCGCCGATCTCATTGCGCAGGATGGCCAGCACGGCGGGGTATTCGTCGCGCATATAGATAAAGCAGGTCTCGGCGTCGACGGCCCAGGCCGCGATCAGCATCCCCTCCAGCATCAGATGCGGGGTGCGTTCCAAATAGTAACGATCCTTGAAGGTCCCCGGCTCGCCTTCATCCCCATTGACGGCCAGATAGCGGGGGCCGGGTTCGGCGCGCACAAAAGACCATTTGCGGCCCGAGGAAAAACCCGCACCGCCCAGACCCCGCAGCCCGCTGGACAGAACCAGATCCTGCACCTCATCCGGTGTCTTCACGCCATCGCGGAACGCCAGCAAAGCGTCATAGCCACCTTCGGCGCGATACGCTTCAAGGGCCTGATACGCTGGCATATCCGTATGCGTCTGACCTGCGGAAATCGCTTCGGCCACCTTCACCGGGCAGGCGTGATCAACAAAATGATGCCCAACCTCGACCGTTGGGGCCAGATCGCAGCGGCCCATACAGGGCGCCCGCAGAACGCGGATTTCACCGCTGGTGTATTGCGCAGTCAAGTCAACCAGCAATTCCTGCGCCCCGGCCATCTCGCAACTCAGGCTGTCGCAGACGCGCAAGGTCAGGGCAGGGGGCATATCTTCGCCTTCCTTGACCACATCGAAATGCGCGTAAAAGCTGGCAACCTCATACACCTCGGCCTGGGCCAGACGCATCTCTTCGGCCAAAGCCCGCAGATGCGCCGCAGACAACCCATGATAACGGTCTTGGATCAGATGCAGAAACTCAATCAGCAAATCGCGCCGCCTGGGCCGGTCGCCCAACAACGCCTGCACCTCAGCCAGTGCAACATCGTCCAGCTGCCGCCCCTTGGGCGTCCCGCGCCCCTTGCCGCGCGCGGATTTCCAGACACCTTTGCGATCATCCAGTGGCACCATGACTGCCCCTTTCTCATGCTAGACAAACAGTATTGGTGCAAGATGCTGTGCGCAAATCGTTGTTTTAGAAGGCGTGATAACCTGAGGTTATGAAAGAAGGGCTTTCAGGGCTTTCCGCAATGCCCCATGTGTTGGCGGTTCAGGTTGCCGATCAGGCAGCAACAGGCCGATACCGTGACGGGCAACAGGTTCGGACAGGGTGATATGACACAGGCCAGGGGGCAGAGCGACATTCTCAATAAATTGACGTGGTAAAATACTGGCACTGGTGCCGCTGGCCAATGCCACCATGATGGCGGTCAGGGCATTGGTCTCCATCACCGGGGCGGGGGTGACACCGCATTTTGCGAAGACCGCATCAATAATCTGACGGTTCTGCATATCACGTGATAACAGGCAAAGCGGTAATTGCGCGGCAGCTGCCCAGGTAATACCTCCGGCGGTGCCGATCAGGCTGTGATGACCCAGCAGGCAGTACTCCTCCTTATAAAGCAGGGTTTCTTCAACACCAGGTACGGCTTCACCCCCGACATAAGAAAGCCCGGCACTTAAACTGAAATCCCGCAACCCCCGACGCACCGCCAAGGACGTAGCTGAAACAAGCTCTACTGTAACACCCGGATGCGCCGCACTCAGGATCGCAGGCACCCTTGCGGCAAAAGCCAACGCCGTCGGCACAACGCCCAACACCAGCCGCCCTGTCAAATTGCCCTTGGCTGCCGTAATATCCTGCCGCAGCCCATCGGCATCCTGTAACAAACGATGCGCCCATCGTAGCAAAATGCGCCCATCATCAGTGAACCCCTGAAACCGGTTCCCACGGTTTACGATGGCAACCCCGAGGTTTTTCTCAAGATTGCGGATGCGGGCAGAAAAGGCGGGTTGTGAGATGCCGCAATCAGCAGCAGCTGCTGCGAAGTGCCGGTGCCGCTCCAGCGCCGCCAGAACCTCCATATCGCGCAAATCGAAGATTGCCGCCTCCCTCAAAACTGCCGCAACTATCGCGGCGGAACTGGTCCAGCGCAATACTCTGCGAAAAGGTAGGATTATGGATATTTAAGGAACAGTGAAGGTGATTGCCCTGCGGCCCTTCATTGTTCTTCAAATATCCCTGCCAGAGGCATGGCCCAAAAGGGCCATTCGTTTGCGTGTTGCAACGCAACAAGAGTAAGGTACTGTTCCGCAACGATCCGGAGGGTGAAGATGGTCGAGTTTAAAAAAATCCTGATTGCCAATCGTGGCGAGATTGCCATCCGCGTGATGCGCGCGGCGAACGAAATGGGCAAGCGCACGGTGGCCGTCTTTGCCGAAGAAGACAAGCTTAGCCTGCACCGGTTCAAAGCTGACGAAGCTTACCGAATTGGTGAAGGGATGGGGCCTGTTGCAGCCTATCTGTCGATCCCAGAGATCATCCGGGTTGCCAGGATGTCCGGCGCGGATGCGATCCACCCCGGCTATGGCCTGTTATCCGAAAACCCGGAGTTGGTGGATGCATGTGCTGCGGAAAACATCGCGTTCATTGGGCCAAAAGCCGAAACTATGCGTCTGCTAGGCGACAAGGCCAGTGCGCGCCGGGTGGCGATTGAAGCGGGCGTGCCGGTAATCCCGGCCACGGATGTTCTGCCCGATGACATGGATCAGGTGCGTCGGATGGCAGATGAGGTCGGCTATCCCTTTATGCTGAAAGCTAGCTGGGGCGGGGGTGGGCGGGGCATGCGTCCGATTATGTCCGCAGATGAGCTTGAGGATAAGGTATTGGAGGGCCGGCGCGAGGCTGAAAACGCCTTTGGCAATGGCGAGGGGTATCTGGAAAAGCTGATCCAGCGCGCCCGGCATGTTGAGGTTCAGATCCTTGGCGATGATCAGGGCGGCATGTACCACCTTTGGGAGCGCGACTGCTCGGTCCAGCGCCGCAACCAAAAGGTGGTTGAACGCGCCCCGGCCCCTTATCTGAGCCAAGATCAGCGTGAGACCCTATGCGATCTGGGTCGCAAGATTTGCGCCCATGTGGGGTATCGCTGCGCGGGTACCGTTGAATTCCTGATGGATATGGACAGCGAGGAATTCTACTTTATCGAGGTTAATCCCAGGGTTCAAGTCGAACACACCGTGACCGAAGAAGTCACCGGGATCGACATCGTTCGCGCCCAGATACTGCTGGCCGAGGGCAAGACCATCGCTGAGGCGACGGGCAAAGCGTCTCAGGAGGACGTGACCCTGAACGGTCATGCGTTGCAATGCCGGGTCACAACCGAGGACCCGCAAAATAACTTTATCCCGGATTATGGCCGGATCACCGCTTATCGTGCGGCCAATGGTATGGGGATACGTTTGGATGGCGGCACCGCCTATGCGGGGGCTGTGATTACACGGTACTATGATTCTCTGCTGGTCAAGGTAACCGCCTGGGCCCAAACGCCCGATGCCGCGATTGCGCGGATGGACCGCTCCCTGCGTGAGTTTCGCGTGCGCGGGGTGTCGACCAATATCGCCTTTGTCGAGAACCTGTTGCGGCACCCAAGCTTTCTTGACAACAGCTACACCACAAAATTCGTCGATGACACGCCCGAGCTTTATACCTTTGAGAAACGCCGGGACCGAGCGACGCGCATCCTGACCTATATCGCCGACGTCACCGTCAACGGACATCCCGAGACACAAGGTCGGGCCAGCCCGCCTGCTGACGCGGCCAAGCCTGTCATCCCATCGCTGCGCAATGAAGAGGCCGCGCTTGGCGTGCGCAACCTGCTAGAGGCGCGCGGCGCAAAGGCAGTGGCGGACTGGCTCCTGGATCAAAAGGCGCTGCTGATCACCGATACCACCATGCGCGATGCACATCAGTCGCTTCTGGCGACGCGGATGCGATCCTATGACATGATCAAAGTGGCTGAGGCGTATTCGCATAACCTGCCGCAACTGTTCTCTATGGAATGCTGGGGCGGGGCGACCTTTGACGTTGCGTATCGTTTCTTGCAGGAATGCCCGTGGCAAAGGCTGCGCGATCTGCGCACCCGGATGCCCAACCTGATGACCCAGATGCTGCTGCGCGCCTCCAACGGTGTCGGCTATACCAATTACCCTGATAATGTTGTCATCAAGTTCGTCGATCAGGCCGCTAGCTCCGGCATTGCTGTGTTCCGTGTTTTCGACAGCCTGAACTGGGTTGAAAACATGCGCGTCGCCATGGATGCCGTGATCGACAGCGGTAAGATTTGCGAAGCGGCGATTTGCTATACCGGTGACGTGCTGGACCCGGACCGGGCCAAGTATGATCTGAACTATTATGTCGGCATGGCCAAGGAATTGCGCGACGCAGGGGCCCATATCCTGGGGCTGAAAGACATGGCGGGCCTGCTGAAACCGGCGGCCGCGCGCGTTCTGATCAAAGCACTGAAGGAAGAGGTCGGCCTGCCGATCCATTTCCACACCCACGATACCTCGGGCGTCTCCGCCGCCACCGTGCTGGCCGCAGCGGAGGCCGGGGCAGATGTGATTGACGCGGCGATGGACGCGCTGTCCGGCGGCACTTCGCAACCCAGCCTTGGCTCTATCGTTGAGGCCTTGCACCACACGCCGCGCGACACGGGCCTTTCGATTGAGGCGATCCGCGAGATTTCGGATTACTGGCAGGCCGCGCGAGTCAAATACACCGCCTTCGAAAGCGGCCTGCAGGCCCCCGCGTCCGAGGTCTATCTGCATGAAATGCCCGGCGGCCAGTTCACCAACCTTAAGGCCCAGGCGCGCAGCATGGGGCTTGAGGAAAAATGGCCGCTGATCGCCAGGACCTATGCAGAGGTCAACCAGATGTTCGGCGATATCGTCAAGGTCACCCCCAGCTCCAAAGTGGTGGGGGACATGGCGCTGATGATGGTCAGCCAGGGGATCACCCGGGCGGATGTCGAGGACCCGGATAAGGATGTGGCCTTTCCGGATTCGGTTGTCGATATGATGCGCGGCAATCTTGGCCAACCCCCAGGCGGCTGGCCCGAAGCGCTGCAAAAGAAGGTTCTGAAAGGGCAAGAGGCACTTAGTGTCCGTCCCGGTTCCATCATGCCGCCGGTCGATCTGGATGCCAAGCGGGCAGAGATTTCGCAAACGCTTGGCGGGGCCGAGATCGACGACGAAGATCTCTGCGGCTATCTGATGTATCCTAAGGTTTTCACCGATTATCGCACGCGCCACGCCGACTATGGCCCGGTGAGAACCCTGCCCACGCCGGTCTTTTTCTACGGCATGGAACCAGGCGATGAAATCGCCGCCGAGATTGACCCCGGCAAGACGCTGGAAATCCGATTGCAGGCCGTGGGTGAGGCGGATGACAAGGGGCAGGTGCGGGTGTTCTTTGAACTGAACGGCCAGCCGCGCACCGTTCGGGTTCCCGATCGCAAGATCACGGCTACTCAGGTCCGCCGCCCCGTCGCTGATGCAGCAAATGACGCCCATATCGGCGCACCGATGCCTGGGGTTGTCGCCTCGGTCGCGGTTGCTGCCGGGCAGAATGTCAAAGAGGGCGACCTGTTGCTGACCATCGAGGCGATGAAGATGGAAACCGGCATCTACGCAGAATGCGACGCCATCGTGAAGCAGGTGCATGTACAGGCCGGAGCACAGATCGACGCAAAGGACCTGCTGGTCGAATTGGACCGCTGATGCGTCCGCCGGTCGAGGCCTGGGGTGTCAGCGGTCCGCTGACACCGCTAGTTGGCGGGCATCGCAATACAGTCCTGAAAAGCGATGGCGATCGGCCCATGGTGTTAAGGATTGGGAGCCCTGATGTGTGAATTGAATGACCAGATGAACGCGATCTCACTGTTTTTGGCTCTTCAAGACATCGAAAGCACGCTTTGATAAGGTTTTGGGCTTTTCAATCGGCTCCGTCTTCGGTAGATCACCCTTCGTCGGGGCGTGGCGCAGCCTGGTAGCGCGACGGTTTTGGGTACCGTAGGTCGTAGGTTCGAATCCTATCGCCCCGACCAGCATTCATTTTGTGGGACGATTTCGGCCAGTAGTGGAATATGCTGTTGCTGAAACCACTTTTGGATACCGCTTACGGCAATGAACCTTACAGACCTGATATTATTGGAAAACTGTATCTGGGTTCTGAAAAAAGACACCAATGTTCCCGCTTACGACTTTGACTTTTCAAGGTTTTTCGATACCTCGCGGCCTTGGGAACGCCCAGAACAGCTGAGCGTGATAGGACGCTTTGGCGCGGCCAAAGACTACGCGTCGCATTACGCCACCCTGAAAGCCGACGGCATATCCTTGATAAACAGCCCGGAAATGCATGACCTTTGCAGCGAGCTGCCGCATTGGTATCCACTGATTAGAGAGCTGACACCGCGTTCGCGTTGGTTTGCGAAGCCACCAAGGGGTCGAATGCCGGACGGGGCAGAATCCTACGCTAAGGCCATAGCGGCCTTTCACGCTCAGCGCAGAGAATGGCCGGAAAGATGAAGATTTTCTGATGCGGGCCAGGGTGCGCGGTTTCGGCTTGGCCTGAGTGTGGTCCGCGTTGGAAAATCTCTCAGGGAGGAAGCTGCGGGGGCTGGGCGGTGTCTATGGGGAA